>CAKZIN010000048.1 GCA_936933955.1 uncultured Sphingopyxis sp.
GTTCGGGGCGGATCAGCCGGACGTCGCCATAGCGCTCGAGCTTACGCCCATCGCCCGAATCGAGCAGCGCGAAGTCAGGCCACGGCTCTCCGATCATGGTGTGCAGAGTGGGGGTCATAGGCTGAGGCTCTCCCCTCCCCCTTGTGGGGAGGGGCCGGGGGTGGGGGCCGAGCCGCGTCTGCGGCTCGTGAACATCATAGCGTGGCGCCGCCGGGAGTCTCAGCCGCTCGCAGACGCGAGCGGCCCCCCACCCCTTCCCCTCCCCACAAGGGGGAGGGGGTGCACGTTACTCCCGCCCGTAGAGTGCGGCGATCCTGTCGGCGTAGACCTTGCCCAGCACGTGCCGGCGGATCTTCATTGATGGGGTCATCTGTTCGTTCTCGATCGAGAAGGGCTCGTCGGCGAGGTCGAATTTGCGCACCTTTTCGACCACGCTCAGCCCCGCGTTGACGCGGTCGACCGCGGCCCGCAGCGCGGTGCGGAGTTCGGGGCGCTGCATCAGCGCGGGGTCGCTTGGCTTCATGCCCAGCGTGGGCGCGAACTCCGCCAGCCACTCCGCATCGGGCACGAGGATGCCGACGAGGTGCGGACGGCGGTCGCCATAGACCATCGCCTGGCCGATCTCGGGCTGCAGCGTCAGCATCCCCTCAACCCGCTGCGGCGAGACATTGTCGCCCTTGTCGTTGACGATCAGGTCCTTCTTGCGGTCGGTGATCTTGAGCCGCCCCGCGTTATCAAACTCACCGATGTCGCCGGTGTAGAGCCAGCCGTCCTTGAGCACGCGGCGCGTCTCCGCCTCGTTCTGCCAATAGCCGTGCATGACAAGCTCGCCACGCACCAGGATTTCACCATCCTCGGCGATGCGCACCTCGGTGTTCTTGAGCGGCGGGCCGACGGTGTCCATGCGGATGCCGGCGCGCGGGCGGTTGCAGCTGATCACCGGCCCCGCCTCGGTCTGGCCGTAGCCTTGCAGCAGCGTCACGCCGATCGAGTGAAAGAACACGCCGATGTCGGGATTGAGCGGCGCGCCGCCCGACACCATCGCCTTCAGCCGCCCGCCAAAGCGCTTGCGGATCTTGGGCCGCAGCGTGCGGTTCAGCACGAAGTCCATCGGCCGATGCCACAGCCTGAGCTTGCGGTCGTAATCCTTCGCGCCGAGGTCGAGCGCCTGTTTGAGCAGATACTGCGCGGAGGAGCCCTGCTTCTCGACTGCCTTGATCATGCGCGCGCGGATCACCTCGAACAGGCGCGGCACCACCACCATCACCGTCGGCCGCGTCTCCTCGATGTTCGAGACGAGCTTTTCGAGCCCCTCGGCATAATAGATCTGCGCCCCCACCGCGAGCGGCAGAAACTGCCCACCGGTGTGTTCGTAAGCATGGCTCAGCGGGAGGAAGGAGAGGAATACCTCGTCCCGCACGTCGAAATCCTCGACCAGCACCGCGGCTGCGCCTTCGGCATTATGAAGGATCGCGCCGTGATGCTGGCGCACCCCGCGCGGCGCGCCGCCGGTGCCAGAGGTGTAGATGAGGCAGGCGAGGTCATCACGCTTCAGCCGCGCGGCGGTCTCGCGCATCGCCGCGTCGGCAGCAGCGACATCGGTCACGCTGGCGATCAACGCGTCCCAGCGGTGGACCTGTGGGGCGCCCTGCTGGCTGACCGGGAAATCCTCCATCACGATCAGATCGTCGACATCCGCGCGCAGCGTCGCGGGGAGGATCGTCTTGGCGAGCTTGGCGGTGGAGGCGATCACCGCCCGCGCACCGCTGTTCTCGAGGATATGGAGGTGGTCGCGTTCGGTGTTGGTGGTGTAGGTCGGCACCGTCACGCACCCCGCCGCCATGATGGCGAGGTCGGCGATGAACCATTCGGGCCGGTTCTCGCTCACCAGCACCACGCGGTCGCCGTCATGCAGGCCGAGCTGCCGCAGCGCGCTGGCGAGCCGCGCCACGGTATCGCGTGTCTCCGCCCAGCTGCGCGATTGCCATTCCTTGTCCGCCTTGTGCCACAGGTGCGGCAGGTCCGGATGCGCATCCGCGCGGTCCAGGAACATCGCGATCAGATTGGGGTAGCCGTCGATACGAGCGGGTTTGGGCAAGGGCGAAAGCTCCTGAAAACAGTAGGGTTCAGCGCGCGCGCGGCGGGGCGGCGGCGGGGCGCGGGGTGCCGGTCGCGGCAATGCTCACCGCGCCGACGCTGCGCGGATCGGCCGCGCCGGTCCAGCGGCCGTCGGCTCCGACGACCGCCGCATTGATCTTGGAGCCCAGCTCGGCAGTGAGCATGGTGCGCCCGAACGCCGCCATCTGCGCGGCGAGCGCGCGTCCTTCGGGCGTCGCTTCGATCACGTCGCCGTCGCCCGCCATATAGAGGTTGGGAAGCGCAAGCGCCTGATCGACGGGCAGGCCGAAGTCGACCACGCCAACGATGCTTTTGAGCACATGCATGATGATGCGCGGACCGCCCGCCGAACCCACCGCCATCATCGGTCGGCCGTCGGGAGCGAAGACAATGGTCGGCGTCATCGAGGAACGCGGGCGCTTGCCGGGCTCGACGCGGTTCGCCACCGGCGCGCCGTCCGCCCGGGTGGGGGTGAGCGAAAAGTCGGTCAGCTCGTTGTTGAGCACCATTCCGCCCGCGACCAGCTGGCTGCCGAACACGCCCTCGACGGTGTTGGTCCAGCTCGCCACCCCGCCCGCGCGATCGACCGCGACAAAGTGCGAAGTGGAGGGCACTTCATTGGTCGGCGCAGCGCGGCGAGGTGTCGCGCCCGGCGGCGTCCCGGCGCTCACCCGGTCGAGCGTGCGGAACGGAGAGATCAGCCGCGCGCGTCCCGAAAGATAAGCGCGGTCGACCAGCCCCGCGGTCGGCACGTCCACGAACGCCGGATCGCCGAGGTAGATGTCGCGGT
Source organism: uncultured Sphingopyxis sp. (assembly GCA_936933955.1). GTDB lineage: Bacteria > Pseudomonadota > Alphaproteobacteria > Sphingomonadales > Sphingomonadaceae > Sphingopyxis. Next base: position 2,909 of record CAKZIN010000048.1, read on the forward strand.
CCGCATAGGCGAGCCGCATCGCTTCGCGCATGACGTGCCAGCTCATCGGGTTGGTCGGCCCCATCGCGCGGAGGTCGAACCCTTCCAGCATCCCCAGCATCGCGAACACGGTCGTGCCCCCGGACGAGGGCGGTCCCATCGTGCAGATGCGGTGCGCGCGGTAAGTGGTGCACAGCGCATCGCGCGGCACCACGCGGTAGGCGGCGAGGTCGGCCTCGGTCATGTCGCCGGGGTTGCGCGGAGCGTTGCGCACCGCGGCGACGATCTGTTGCGCGACCGGCCCGGTGTAGAAAGCGCTTGGCCCCCGCCGCGCGACCAGCTCCAGCGTTGCCGCGAGCGCGGGGTTGCGGATCGTCTCGCCCGCGCGCGCCGGCCGGCCGTCGATGAACCAGATCGCGCGCATCTGCGGAAAGTCCGCCCAGCGCCGCTCCATCCCCTGCAGGCTCGCCGCGAGCCAGGGGGAGACGGTGTAGCCCTGCCGCGCGAGGCGGATCGCGGGCGCGAACAGCCGCGCCCAGGGGAGGCGGCCGTGGCGGCGATGCACCTCCGCCGCCAGCGCTACGCTGCCCGGCACGCCCACGGAGAGCCCGCCCG
>CAKZIN010000049.1 GCA_936933955.1 uncultured Sphingopyxis sp.
AAATTCCTGGCGTGGGATGATGACGCCTTCGTGGCTTCTAGTTTTAACTGGCTATTTAATCGAAGGAGCGCCGTTGCGGGCGGCGCTGCGCTCATCGCTCGCTGAACTCGGCATCGAGCATGATGGCCGAGCACTGAACGTTTGATCGACGGGCATGGCCGCCTAAGCCTGTCGGCCTTTCTGGCGGTCTAGGATGGGCAAGACTCTGATGTTCATGCGCCACCGTCGCCACCCGCCAGAGGTCAGTCCCGATCTGGGCTCCGGCGCAGGTGATGGTTCGGCATGTCGACGTCGATCATGGATTGGAGTGCACGTCCAGCTGATATCTAAGATTTGTGAGCGGCAGGTCGAATTTCGGCCGAGCTCGATCAGAACCCCGAAGAGCAACAGACGTCCGATTTTAGCGAGCCTTCAAACGGTGATCAGTGACTGCCTTTGGTTTTTCTTGGCCGACACAGCTGCGTGAACGAAGGTCCGGCTATCGCGCTAGGTCAACCAAATCCTGCCAGTCCGCTACCGGCCCACAAACAGCCGCCGGCCTCCTAGCCTATCGTTCGTCGGAGGTCGTTGGACGCAGCACGCGCAGGCGGTAGCCGACGGCGGGTTCGTTGCAGAGGCGTTCTGGGCGGGCGGGGTCGCGTTCGAGGCGTTGGCGAAGCGCGCGCATGGCGACGCGGAGGTAGGCAACGTCCTCCTCGTGCGCCGGACCCCACACCGCGCGCAGCAGTTCGCGGTGGGTAATGACCTTGTCGGGATGCCGCGCGAGCACCGCCAGCAATTCGTATTCGCGCGGGGCAAGGTGAATTTCCTCGCCGCCGCGGGTGACCCGCCGGCGTTCAAGATCGATAAGCACGTCGTCGAAGGCGATCGTCGTCTCGCCGGTCGCCGCGCGGGCGCGCCGCCGCAGCGCGCCGCGCAGGCGTGCCATTAACTCCTCGCCGTCGAACGGCTTGGTCACGTAATCCTCGGCGCCAAGATCGAGTGCGGCCACTTTCTCGTCGCTGTCGGCGCGCGCGGAAACGACGATCACCGCCGCCTGTCGCGCAAGCTCGGGCACCAGTTCGAGTCCGTCGCGATCGGGGAGGCCGAGGTCGAGAATGACCGCGTCGGGATGATCGATGCCGAGCCCGGCGCGTGCTGCGCGCGCATCGCCAGCTTCGACCACGCGTAGCCCGTGCCGTTCGATCAGGCGGCGCAGCAGTAGACGGATCGCGGCATCGTCGTCGACCACCAGCACCAGCGGCGCAGTCATGCCAGTGCGCTCGTGGGGAGGCGGATCAGGCGGTCGTTGTCGAAGGCGATGGTGAAGCGCGCGCCGCTCCGGTCGGCGCGGTTGGAGGCAGTGACCCGCAACCCCATCGCCTCCGCGAAACCGCGGACGATGGCGAGGCCGAGCCCCGATCCGCCGGTGCGATCGCTGCCATCGGCACGCAGGAAAGTTTCGAAAATCCGCGCTTCCTCGCCTTCGGGGATGCCCGGCCCCTCGTCCTCGATCATCAGGTCGAGACCGTCAGCGCGGCGTCCGGCGGCGACGCGGATGGCGCCATCGGCAGCGCCGTATTTGGCGGCGTTATCGAGGAGGTTGATGAGAATGTGATGGAACAATCGCGGGTCGACCTCGACCAGCGGCAGGTCGCTGGCCACAGCGAGGTTGATGCGGTGCCCGGCGAGTTCGACGCGCATGTCGTGCGCCGCGGCGGCCACCGCATCGGTAAGGTCGGTGGGTTCGAGGCGCACTGCAACGCCGTGGCTTTCGATGCGCGTCATGTCGAGGAGGTTGGCGACAAAGCGGTCCAGCCGCGCCGCTTCACGGTCGAGCAATGCGACCGTTTCGGCGCCCGGCTCGCCCGCCTTGAGCGCGTCGATGCCGCTCCGCAATGCGGTGAGCGGCGTGCGAATGTCGTGGCTGACCGACGACAGCAGCGTCGCGCGTAGCTGGTCGCGTTCGCGCAGCTGCTCGATGTCACGCTCCTCGGCCTCGCCACGCTGGCGTTCGAAGGCGAGGGCAGCCTGATCGACGAGGCTGGCGAGCATCGGCATTGCCTCGGCCGGCAGGGCGGCGCCACTCGCTGGCGCCAGCGCCAGCACCGCTAATGTCCGATCCTGGGCGCGCAGCGGGGTGAACAGCCAATCGGAGGACGCCAGCGTGCGCGTGCCGAGCCCTGCCGGCTCGCCATGCGTCGCGCTCCAATCGGCAGCGATGAGGTCGGTGCCCGACGGCGCGGTCTGATCGGGCACTGCGGCGAGGGGCTCGAAACCCCGGTCTCCTGCCACCAGCACGACCCCGCGCGCATCAAATAGGCGGGCGCATTCGGTGGCCAGCGTTTCCGCCTGCGCGCGCGCACCGCTTTGCGCGGACATGGCGCGGGCGAAGCCGGCGAGTGTCCGGCTGGCGCGGGCGCTGCGCTGCGCGACCTCTGCCTCGGCACCCACGCGCGCGGCGAGTTGGCTGGTGACGAAGGCGACGCCGAGCAGCGCCAACGCGGTGATGACGTTGGCCGGATCGGCGATGGTAAAGGTGTGGAGCGGCGGCAGGAAGAAGAAGTTGTAGGCGAGCGACGAGGCGAGGCCCGCCACCAATCCCGGCCAGCGCCCGAAACGCATCGCCGCGAGCATTACCGGCACAAGGTAGAGCAGCGCCACCACGGCGGTGTCGATGTATCCGCCGAGCCAGCGCGCGAGCAACGTCACCGCCGCGACCAGCGCTAGCGACAGGCCGTGGTCGCGTGCGCGCCCGTAGGGGCGAGTGCCTGGCGAGCGGGGGGTGGCGGTGACGAGGCGGCGATCGCTCGCGGCTTCGATTGGCAGGACGTGCACCGCAACGCCTGGCGTCTCGCGCACAAGGCGGTCAACGACCGACCCGTGACGCAACTCGAACCACCTGCTCCGCTGGGATTTGCCGACCACGATCTGCGTCACGCGGCTTTCGGCGGCGAACGCCTTGATCCCGTCGAGCACGTTGGTGGCAGGGATGGTCACGATCTCGCCGCCGAGTTCGGAGGCGAGGCGGAGCGCATCGGTCACGCGCTGCTGCTCGCCCACGCCGAAGCCAGCGCTGCGCGGCGTTTCGAGGTAAAGCGCGGTCCATGGCGCGCGTTGGCTGTCGGCGAGGCGCTTGGCGGCGCGGACGAGGTTCTCCGTCCCTGCAAGCTCGCTGACGGCGACCAGCACCCGTTCGCTCGCGCCCCACACGCCAACGGCGCCCTGCGCGCGCAGATCATCGAGCATGCGCGCGTCGATCGACTGTGCCGCGCGCCGCAGCGCCAGTTCGCGCAAGGCGGACAGGTTGGAGCGAGAGAAGAAATGACCGAGCGCGCGGGTCGCCTCTTCAGGCACATAGACCTTGCCCGCCTTGAGCCGATCGATCAGTTCATCGGGGGGTAGGTCGACCACCTCGAGCTCGGCGTCGTCGAGGACATGGTCGGGCACCGTCTCGCGCACGCGGACGCGAGTGAAGCCGGCGACGACGTCGTTGAGGCTCTCGAGGTGCTGGATGTTGACCGTGGTAAAGACGTCGATGCCCTTGGCGAGCAGCTCTTCGACGTCGTGCCAGCGTTTGGGATGGCGGCTGCCCGGCGCGTTGGTGTGCGCCAGCTCGTCGACCAGCACCAGCCGCGGGCGCCGTTCGAGAATGGCGTCGAGGTCCATCTCGGTCAGCGTCTGGTTGCGATAGGCGATCTGCCGCCGGGGCACGATCTCGAAGCCGTCGGTCAGCGCTTGGGTCTCGGCGCGGCCGTGGGTTTCGACGACGCCGATCACCACGTCGAGACCGTCACGCCGCAGCACTGCGGCGTCGGACAGCATCTCGTAGGTTTTGCCGACGCCGGGGGAGGCGCCGAGGAACACCTTGAGCCGCCCGCGCCCCTCCGCCCGCGCCGCCTTCAGCAGCGCGTCGGGCGACGGGCGGGGCGGCTCGCCGAGGGTCACCGGGCGGGCGCGCGGGCGGCGGCGTCGAGGCGGTGGTTCAGCAGCAGCACGTTGACCCGCGGCTCGCCGACGATGCCGAGGCTGGCGTGCTCGACTGAACCGCGCACCAGCGCCTCTACCTGTGCCGGCGGCAAGCCGCGCGCGCTCGCCACCCGACCGGCCTGCGCCAGCGCGGCGGCAGGGGAGATGTGCGGATCGAGCCCCGAGGCGGAGGCGGTCACGCGGTCGGGGGTCGCTTCGCCGCCCAGCCGCGCCTTGTCCGCCGCCACGCGTTCGATCAGCGTACGTTCGTTGGGGCCGAGGTTCGAGCCCGACGAGGCGTTGGCGTCATAGCCTTGGCCCGCCGCCGACGGCCGCCCCTGAAAATAGCGCGGGCTGATGAACGACTGTCCGATCAGCGCCGAGCCGACCACTCGGTCGCCGTCGCGCAGCAGGCTGCCATGGGCTTGCCACGGCATCAACGTCTGCGCGACGCCGGTCACCGCCAGCGGATAGGCGAGGCCAAGCAGCAGCGTCAGCAACAGCAGCAAAGTGATCGCCGGCCGGAGCGCGGCACGCAGATCAGCGGTCATCGCATCGTTCCTATCAAAAGCGGGTGGAGATGCCGAGGTAGAGCTGGGCATCGGGGGTCGCGCGGTTGAGGCCGAAGTTCGCGCCCGCATCGAGCTGAAGGTTGGGGCGCACCGCCCACGCCAGCGCGACGTCGGCCGAATATTGACGGACGGTGCCGGCGGGGTCGAAGTTCTGCGCGGTCCACAGTTCGGCATAGGCTGTCAGCGTCGGCGACAGGCTGCGCCCGAGGTTGAGCGCGCCGGCCAACTGGACGTGGTGCCCGCTGCCATCGGCGTCGGCGAGTGCGTCGATTTCGGGCGCCAGCGTCAGCGTCCAGCCGTCGCCGACAGGGCGCTGAAACGACATAACCAGCCCGCCCTCCCAACGGTCGTTGCCGAGCCCGGTGGCGGCAACCGGCGCCTTCACAAACGGCACCGCCGCCACCTGCCAGTTGGCGTCGGCGTCGGTGAAGCGATGCTTCAGCCGGACGTAAAGGTCGCCGTTGCCCGACACCTCGCTACGCGCGCCGCCGGGGGCGGTGACATCGATGCGCGCATAGGGAAGGATACTGACCTGCAGGTCGGTGCGCTCGCCCAGTCCGAGCTTGATGGTCGGGTTGATCGGCGCGAACACCTGCGTCTCGACGCCGAGCGTGCGGTCGATGGTGTAGGCGGCGATGTCGCTTTCGATCTGCACCGCCCCCGCGGGCACGGTGCACGGCGAGGTCGCCTTGGTCGGCCGGTCGGTGCACAGCGGCGTCGCCTCCTGGGCCCAGGCCGCGCTCGAGCCAAGCAGCGCGAGGAGGGTGATGATGGTCTTGCGCATGACTGTTGCCCTTCAGATGATGTGAAGCGCGCTGATGACGAGGTCGATCAGCTTGATTCCGATGAACGGCGCGACGAGCCCGCCCAGCCCGTAGATCGAGAGGTTGCGCCGCAGCACGTCACCGGCAGGCGCGGGGCGGTAGGCCACCCCCTTCAGCGCCAGCGGCACCAGCGCCGGGATGATCAGCGCGTTGAAGATGATCGCCGACAGGATCGCGCTTTCGGGGCTCGACAGGCGCATGACGTTGAGCGCGCCGAGCGATGGGTAGAGCGTGACGAAGATCGCCGGGATGATCGCGAAATATTTGGCGACGTCGTTGGCGATCGAGAAAGTCGTCAGCGCCCCGCGGGTCATCAGCAGCTGCTTGCCCAGGCCCACCACCTCGATGAGCTTGGTCGGATCGCTGTCGAGGTCGACCATGTTGCCCGCCTCACGCGCGGCCTGGGTGCCGGTGTTCATGGCGATGCCGACGTCCGACTGCGCCAGCGCAGGCGCGTCATTGGTGCCGTCGCCGCACATCGCGACCAGCCGCCCGCCCTGCTGTTCCTTGCGGATCAGCGCCAGCTTGTCCTCCGGGCTCGCTTCGGCGAGGAAGTCGTCGACCCCCGCCTCCGCGGCGATCGAGGCGGCGGTGAGCGGGTTGTCGCCGGTGATCATCACCGTGCGGATGCCCATCCGGCGCAGCTCGTCGAAGCGCTCGCGCATCCCCGATTTGAGGATGTCCTTGAGGTAGATGACGCCGAGCAGGCGACCGTCCTGCGCCACTGCCAGCGGCGTGCCGCCGACGCGCGCGATGTCGTCGCTGACGCGGCGCAGATCGGCGGCCGCAGTGCTGCCCGTTAGCGACGGGTTGGCGCGCAGCACGCTGTCTACCGCGCCCTTCTGGATCAACGTCGTCCCGGTCCGAAGCCCCGACAGGCGGGTTTGCGCGGTGAAGGGGATGACTTCCGCCCCGGCCGGCATCACCGCGTCGGCGAGGCCGTATTTTTCGCGCGCGAGCGTGATGACCGAGCGGCCCTCCGGGGTCTCGTCGGCGAGGCTGGCGAGTTGCGCCGCCGTGGCGAGTTCGGCATCGGTGACGCCCGGCAGCGGGCGGAACTCGGTCGCGTGGCGGTCGCCGACGGTGATCGTGCCGGTCTTGTCGAGCAGCAGCACGTCGATGTCGCCCGCCGCCTCGACCGCGCGCCCCGACTTGGCGAGCACGTTGAAGCGCACCAGCCGGTCCATGCCGGCGATGCCGATTGCCGACAGCAGCGCGGCGATGGTCGTCGGGATGAGCGTGATGAGCAGCGCTGCGAGCAGCGGCACCGGCACCTCACCCGAGGCATAGCGGGCAAAGGCGGGCACCGTCGCCACCGCGATCAGAAAGATGATCGTCAGACCGACGAGCAGGATGGTGAGCGCGATTTCGTTGGGCGTCTTCTGCCGTGCGGCGCCCTCCACCAGCGCGATCATGCGATCGAGGAAGCCCTGCCCCGGTTCGGCGGTGACGCGCACCTTGATCCGGTCGGAGATGACCCGTGTGCCCGCGGTGACGGCGGAGCGATCGCCCCCCGCCTCGCGGATGACGGGCGCGCTTTCGCCGGTGATCGCCGCTTCGTTGACCGATGCGACGCCCTCCGCCACCTCGCCGTCGGCGGGGATCAGGTCGCCGGTTTCGACCAGCACCAGTTCCCCGGCGGCAAGGCGGGTGGCGGGCACCACCTCATAAGTATCGCCCACACCGAGCAGGCGCTTGGCGGTCAGTTGCGCCTTTGTGTCCTTGAGGCTCGCCGCCTGCGCCTTGCCGCGCCCTTCAGCGAGCGCTTCGGCGAAATTGCCGAACAGTACCGTCAGCCAAAGCCAGGCGACAAGTTGGAGCTGAAAGGCGAGGCTTCCGGCGCCATAGCCCAGCACCAGCAGCACCGTCAGCAGGATCGCGACGACTTCGGTGGTCAGCATGACCGGGTTGCGCGCCAGCGCACGCGGGTCGAGCTTGCGCACCGAATCGAGGAGCGCGGGACGGATGAGATCCCAGGTGAACATCGAGGAGCGCACAGCGGCGTCGGCCATCGGTCGATCCTTTGCTTAGAAGAGCTGGCGGGAAAGCGCGGCGAGGTGGTCCGCCCCCGGCCCGAGCACGAGGCTCGGCAGGAAGGTCAGACCCCCGACGATGAGGATGATGCCGACCAGCAGCCCGACCCACAGCGGCCCGGTGGTGGGGAAGCTCCCCGGACCCTCCGGCACGCCCCGTTTGGCGGCGAGCGAGCCCGCGATCGCCAGCATCGGGATGATGACGAAGAAGCGGCCGGCGAACATCGCCACCCCCAGCAGCGCGTTGTAGAAGTCGGTTTTGGCGCTGAGCCCCGCGAATGCCGACCCATTGTTCGCCGCGGCGCTGGTGAAGGCGTAGAGCATCTCCGAAAAGCCGTGCGGGCCGTGGTTGAGCGGCCCGGCAAGGCCCGCGGGCAGCACGCTCGCCAGCGCGGTCATGCCGAGGATGACGAGCGGCAGCACGGCGATCGCCAGCACCGAGAGTTTGACCTCGCGCGCCTCGATCTTCTTGCCGACATATTCGGGGCTGCGCCCGACCATCAGCCCGGCGACGAAGATGGCGAGGATGGCGAACAGCAGGAAGCCGTAGAGCCCGGCCCCGACACCGCCGACGACCACTTCGCCCAGCTGCATGTTGAACAGCGGCACGGCGCCGCCCAATGCGGTAAAGCTGTCGTGCATGGCATTGACCGCGCCGCAGCTCGCCGAGGTGGTGACGCCCGCGAAAAGTGCGGAGGCGGCGATGCCGAAGCGGACTTCCTTGCCCTCCAGATTGCCGCCGACGAAGCCGAGGTCGTGGAGATGCGGGTTCCCCGCCGCCTCCGCCCAGTAGGCGACGCCGGTGAGCGCGGTGAACAACACCAGCATCGCGGCCAGAATCGCCCAACCCTGGCGCGTGTTGCCGACCGCCTTGCCGAACACCCAGGTCAGCCCCGCACCACCGGCGAAAATCGCCAGCATCTGCAGGAGGTTCGACCACGCGTTCGGATTTTCGAACGGGTGCGCACTGTTGGCGTTGAAGAAACCGCCGCCGTTGGTGCCGAGCATCTTGATCGCCTCCTGGCTGGCGACGGGGCCCACGGCGATGGTCTGACGCGCGCCCTCGAGCGTCACCGCATCGACCGTCCCGGCGAGCGTCTGCGGCACGCCAAGGGCCACGAAAACAAGCGCAAGAACGAAGCTCGCCGGCAGCAGGAACCACAGCGACACGCGCGTCATATCCGCCCAGAAATTGCCGACGCCCGCCGCCTCGCGCCGCGCGAAGCCGCGGATCAGCGCAAAGGCGAGCGCGATGCCGGTGGCGGCCGACAGAAAATTCTGCCCCGTCAGCCCGAGCATTTGCACGGCATGACTCATCGTCGCCTCACCGGCATAGGCCTGCCAGTTGGTGTTGGTGACGAAGCTGATCGCGGTATTGAAGGCGAGGCCCGGCTCGACGCCCGCGTGCCCCTGCGGATTGAACGGCAGCCCCGCCTGAACGCGCTGCAGCACATACAGCAGCACCAGCCCAGCGAGGTTGAACAGCAGCATGGCCACCGCGTAGCCGCGCCAGCTCTGCTCCCGCGCCGGGTCGACCCCGGCGATACGGAACAGCCCGCGCTCGATCGGCGCGACCAGCCGCGGGGTGCGCCCTTCGTACAGCGCAAAGAGCCATGCGCCGACCGGACGCGCCATTGCGGCAGTCAGCGCGACGAAACCGAGGATCAGGATCCAGCCTGAAAGCGTCATGACGCGCCCTCCGTCAGAACTTCTCGGGGCGCACCAGCGCCACCAGCAGATAGAGGAGGAGGCCGAGCGCGGTCAGAGCAGCGAGCAGCAAATCTGGCGCCATCACGCCTTCTCCGCCAGCCGCACGTAAGCAAGGGCCAGCAGCGCCAACCCCACCAAAATCGCCAACCACATAAGGTCGCCCATCGCCGTCCTCCGTTTACTTAGACGAAGGGCTAGCGCCGGCGGGCGTAAAGCTTCGAGACGGAGGCGGCCCGATCGGCGTAAAGGAACGATAAAGGCGAACGGCGCTGCGCGGCCTGATCGCCCGGCCCGGCGATCAGCCAGCGCGCGCGAAGCGTTGTATTGCCTGGGTGTCGGCCGCGACGATGAGCAAGTCGCCGGCCTCGACGCGCGTTTCCGGCGTTGCCGCGACGAACGGAGCGGCTCCCCGTTTCAGACCGACCACCGTCACGCCGAACTCCGCACCCATCATCGTGTCCCCGAGCGCCCGGCCAATCAGGCTGGCAGGCGCGCTGACCTTCGCAACGCCGAAGCCATCGTTGAAGTCGATATAATCGAGCACCCGCTCCGCCACCTGGTAGGCGACGCGTTCGCCCATCGCGGTCTCGGGATAGACCACATGATTCACGCCGATGCGGGTCAGCAGTCGCCCGTGTCGCGGCCCGAGCGCCTTGCCCCAGACATCGGGTACGCCGATCTCCACGAGTGCAGAGGCCGCCAAGATGCTCGCCTCCATGTCATTGCCGATGCCGACGACGGCATGCGGCATTCGATCGACACCCAGATCGCGCAATACTGCATCATCGGTACCGTCCGCCTCAACCGCGTGTGCGAGCCGATCGCGCCATCCGGCAACGACGGCGCCATCTTCATCGATCCCCAGCACCTCGTGCCCCAGCCGCGTCAATGCGTCGGCGACAGACCCGCCAAAGCGTCCCAGCCCGACGACCGCGATGGTTTGCGGTTTGCTTTTGCCATCACCCCACAACAACCCTCTCCTCCGGGTAGCGGACGCGGCGGTCGCGTGCGCGAAGCGCCAAGGCAGCGCCAAGTGTCACCGGGCCGACCCGACCGATAAACATCAACGCGATGACCACCACTTGCGCGGGCGTGGTCAATCGCGCGGTAACGCCAGTCGTCAATCCTACCGTGCCGAAGGCTGACACCGCCTCGAACAAGGCGTCACGCATAGGAAGCGACATCAGCGCCATCAACGCCGTCGCGCCGAGCCCGACAGCGGCTACAGCGAGGAACAGTAAGGCGAGGGCTTCGCGCTGAACGGAACTCGGCAGCCGACGTCCGCGAACCGTGACATCTGTCCGACCGCGCAACTCCGCGGCGACCGTCGCAATCAATACCATGAGTGTGGTGATCTTGATGCCCCCGGCGGTGCCCCCGCTGCCGCCGCCGACCAGCATCAATCCGGCCGACGCCAGCGCGCCGGCTTCGGACAGCTTCGATAGGTCGATCGCGTTGAAGCCGCCGGTTCGGAGCATCACCGCATGCACGCCTGCATTCATGACGGCTTGCCCCGCCGGCATGCCTTGGAGGGTCGCATTCCGCTCCAGCAGGAATATGAGCCCTGTGCCAAAAGCCAGTAGGATGACGGTCCCGCCAAGCGTCAGTACGGCGTGCAACGATAGCCGCCGGGAAGCTCGCGCGGTGCGGGCCTGGCAAGCTCGACGAACCTCCACCACCACCGGCATCCCAATCCCGCCGAGGATTACCGCGGCGCAAAGCAGGACGAGCACCACCGGATCGTCGGAAAATCCGATGATGTTGTCCGGCAGGAGCCCGAAACCCGCGTTGTTAAAAGCGCTGATGCTGTGGAACACACCATGCCAAGCCGCACGTCGTGGCGCGTAATCGTAGGCGAAGGCCCACCAGACCGCGAGTGCGACCGCGACGACCAACTCGACCGAGACGGTGAATAAAAGGACGGCGCGCACTCGCGCCTCCACCCCGCCGACGTTCAGCCATCGCTGTTCAGCGCCTGCAAGGCGTCGCGTAGCGATTGAAAGCCGATCGCCGAGCGCGAGCAGCAGCAGTGTGGTCACGACGAGGGTGCCAAGCCCGCCGATCTGGACAAGGCTGATCAACACCGCCTCCCCAAAGCCGGACCAGTAGCTCCCGGGATCGACCGTCGAGAGGCCGGTGACACAGGTTGCGCTCGTTGCCGTAAACAGGGCGACCATGAACGGCGCGCCCACACCGCCTGTGCGCGCGACTGGCAACATCAACAGCACAGTTCCCACGCCAATAATGAGAGCGAAGCCCAGCGGCACGATACGCAGTGGCTCGACCCCGCGCGCAAGGCCGCCAAACCGGCGTTCGATCACACGCGCAGGTAGGTCGAGAAGAGGCATTGGGCTCCGCCATACGCGAACCCCAGAAGCTATCAAAAGTGCGATACTGCCAGAAACCTGCCGCACCAACTCATAAGTCCGCTGCCGGCATTCAAATGCAAAATTGGTTTCTTTGCGCCGCCCATCCACGATACGCCGCTCTTGTGACCACCCTGTTCAACCGCAAGACCATCGCGCGCCACCTCGCCGCCGCAGCGGAGCCCTCGCCTGAAGCGATGGCCCATTTGGCGGCGTGGGCGTCGACCGTCGCGGACGGCAGCATCCGCTCCCAGTCCGAGACCGCCATCGAAGATCTGTTCAAGCAGCGCATCGTCTGCGGGGTGCTCGGCTACCGCGCGTTCAACGAAAGCGGCGCGTGGACGGTGGCCTCCAAGGCGGCGATCGGCGCGGGCGCAGTCGACCTCGCTTTGGGCGAGTTCACCCCCGCCGCCAGCCGCATCATCGCCCCATTCGAGCTCAAGGGTGCGAAGACCCGCGATCTCGACGCGATCATGCCGGGGCGCGCCAAGACGCCCGTGCAGCAAGCGTGGGAATATGCCGCCGACAACGTCGGCACGCGCTGGGTGCTGGTGTCGAACTATCTCGAGATCCGGCTCTACAGCTACATCGATGGGCGGCAGACCTACGAGCGCTTCGACCTCGCCCGCTGCGCGGAGCCCGAGGAGGCGAAGCGGCTGCTGCTGCTGCTGTCGCAGAATCAGCTGCTCGGTGGCGGCACCGCCGACATCCTCGCGCAGAGTCGGCGCGAGGACAAGGACATCACCGACGCGCTCTACGCGCTCTACAAGGCCTTGCGCGCCACGCTGATCGGCGCGGTGAGCGAAGCGGCGCCGGGCCTCGACCCACTGGCGGCGATCGGCACCGCCCAGACCATCCTCGACCGCGTGCTGTTCATCGCCTTCGCCGAGGACAACGGCCTGCTGCCCGCCGAGACGCTGCGCCGCGCCTTCGAGCACGCCGACCCCTACCACCCGCGCCCGATCTGGGCGAACTTCCTCGGCCTGTTCCGCGCCATCGATGAAGGCAGCTCGTCACTCGGCATCCCGCGCTACAACGGCGGCCTGTTCGCGCCCGATCCGGTCATCGCCGGCCTGACTCTGCCCGACGCGATCTGCGAAGGCTTCAAGGAGCTCGCCGCCTACGACTTCGCCAGCGACGTGTCGGTGACGGTGCTCGGCCACATCTTCGAGCAGTCGATCGCCGACGTCGAAGCGCTGCAAGCCGAAGCGAGGGGCGAGGCCGCGCCCGAGACGAAGGCGACCGGCACCAGCGGCCGTCGCAAGCGCGACGGGGTTGTCTACACCCCCGATTATGTCGCGCGCTTCATCGTCGACCAGACGTTAGGCGCGCACGAGCGCGAGCTGTTCGCCGCCATCCTCGCCCGTCACGCCAGGTCCGGCGCCACCCCCGACGACGAAGAAATCGCCTGGAAGAGCGCCAGGGCCGAACGGGCCGCATGGACCGAGTATCGCGACGCGCTGACGGCCCTGCGCATCGTCGACCCGGCCTGCGGATCGGGCGTATTCCTGATCATGGCGTTCGACTGGCTCAAGGCCGCGCTGACCCGCGCCAACGCCCGCCTCGCCGAGCTGGACGGCCGCGGCCAAGCCGGCGACCTCTACGATCCGGACAGCGAGATCCTCACCCACAACCTCTTCGGCGTCGACGTCAACGCCGAAAGCGTCGAGATCGCCAAGCTCAGCCTGTGGATCAAGACCGCGCGGCGGGGCAAGGTGCTCGACAGCCTCGACGGCAATCTCAAGGTCGGCGACAGCCTGATCGAGGATTCGAGCTACGCCTACCGCGAGCACGGTTTCTCCTGGCGCGACGCGTTTCCGGAAGTGTTCGCGCAGGGCGGCTTCGACATCGTGCTCGGCAACCCGCCCTATGTGCGGATGGAGCTCATCAAGCCGATGAAGCCCTACCTCCAGGCCCGCTACGAGGTGGTGGCGGACCGGGCCGATCTCTACGCCTATTTCTTCGAGCGCGGGGTGCGGCTGCTCAAACCCGGCGGTCGCCTCGGCTACATCAGCAGCTCGACCTTTTTCAAGACGGGCTCGGGCGCGCCGCTGCGACGCTTTCTACGCAACCGCGCCGCTATCGAAACGGTGGTCGACTTCGGCGACCTCCAGATTTTCGAGGGCGTCACCACCTACCCGGTGATCCTAACCCTGCGCGCCGGCGCCCCGGCCGAGGGGCACGCCCTGCGCTTCTGGAAGATCGATGCGCTGCCAGAGGCCGATTTCGCCGCCGCCTACGCCGACGCTGCCGAGCCCTTTCCGCAAGCTGCGCTGACCGACGCGTCATGGGAGCTGGAAGGCGACGCGCGCCGCGCCCTGCGCGACAAGATCGTCGCGGGCCGGCGCACGCTGAAGGAGGTTTATGGCTCACCGCTCTACGGCATAAAGACCGGCCTCAACGAGGCGTTCGTCGTCGACACCCCTACTAAGGAGCGGCTGTGTCGGGCCGACCCGCGCTCAGCGGAGCTGCTGCGTCCGTGGCTGGAGGGCAAAGACCTCAAACGCTGGCGCGCCGAGCCGCGCGGGCTGTGGGTCATTTACATTCCTAAGAACCGGGTCACCATCGACGACTACCCGGCGATCCGCGACCACCTGCTGCCGTTCCGCGACAAGCTCGAGAAGCGCGCGACCAAGCAGGCGTGGTTTGAGTTGCAGCAGGCGCAGGAGGCATATGTCCCCGCGATGGCTGCCCCGAAGATTTCATACCCCCACTTTAGTGAGCGCAGACTTTTCTCGTTCGAACCCTCGGGATCATTCACGAACGACAAAAGCTATCTCGTTCCGTCCGACGATCATTTCCTTCTCGCGCTCTTGAACAGCAGTCCGTTGTGGTTCGTGCTAGCGGCATTCGCTCCGGCGGTTCGTGGCGGCTACCACGAACTTCGGGTGCAGTTCGTCGAGAGATTGCCGATCCCAGACGCCTCCCCCGAACAACGCGCCGAGCTCGCCGACCTCGCCCGTGCGGCGCAGACGGCGGCCGAGGAGCGCCATTCCCTGCGCGAAAGTGTCACCCGCCGCATTGCCGACCTCGCGCCCGACCCGGCGGCGGCGAAGCTGCCCAAGGCGCTCGCCGCCTGGTGGGCGCTGCCCGACTTCGCCGCCTTCCGCCGCGAGGTGAAGAAGGCCTTTCGCGCCGACATCCCGCTGACGGAGCGCAGCGATTGGGAGGACTTCATCGGGCAGGCGCGCGACCAAATCGCCACCCTCGACGCCACCATCACCACCGCCGAGCGCGACATCGACAAACGCGTTTGCGAGCTGTTCGATCTGACCTCCGACGAAGTAGCCTTGCTCTCCGTCCAACCTTAGCGGCGCTGGCGGAGCCTCACACGTCTCAGTGTCGGTTGCGTGAGTGGAGGGTGAGAGGCTCGCTGACTTCAGCATAGCCCGCGCGCACCAGCCAAGCGTCATCTGCGTGACCATCGCATCCCAGCACGCTCGAGACCTTCGATCGGCTAAACAGCCGCGCGCCGCTCAGGCCTCGTGAAGGTCGGATAAACAGTAGCGGGTCGATTTCCGGTGCGAATTTTCGCCGGCTGGCGATCAATCCCACAAAATCACGGTGTGCTCACAAACCAGATTTCAGGATCGGGTGCCGTCACCGCGATGGGGACGCAACGGCTACATGATGCAAGCCTGATCAGAAAGTGCGCTTCGGAGCATGCGCGAATGAACTTCTGATCGATCATTTCGCGCCGAAGGCTAGCGCGCGACTGCCCACTTTCGATCTTCTTCCTGATCATATCGGCGTGTCGCCGCATGCCGGCGGCGGTGCCTTTATTCTGATAAGACATGTGCACTTCCTAAGCGAACAAGACCCGGCTCGCACGGTCGTCGGAAAATTGCCGACGAGCTGGTTTTAGGAAGAGCTCCAGAAAGACCCAACCGAACTAGAAAAATTTTTGATCGCGTGATGCCGAGCTGTTCTTCTTTCCCCGCTTTTCTTCGGCACCACCTCCTCGAGCACGATTGGCACGCATGGCGAAGTACGGCACGGGCCCGTCCAGGAAAATGTCCTCGAGCTCGAAACCGCATGCCTCTTCACGCGCGAAACCATGATAGGCGATGATCAGCGGAACCCAGTACACGCAGTCATGAAAGATTTTGGAACCCGGCTTGAGACGTCTGCGAGACCCTTGGTTACCGGTATAGATTGGCAACGAAAAGAGCGCGTCGAAGTGCTTCTTCTGCCAAGGCAGGCGGGCGATCTCATCGTTCAGCCCGCGTACGCTGTGCCGATGCTCCTTGAAATTGATGAACGGGGCCCCGAAGGCGGTCTTCCACGCGGTTTTCTGCAGCTCTCTCGCCACGGCAGCCATCACCGTGATTTCCTTGTTGATGGTCCGCGGCGACCTTGTTTTGCCGCGACCCTCGAAAAGAGCCTGATCGAACGGCTTACTCATCGCCCCAGTCCAATCGAAGCCCACTGGTGCCTGCCGCACGATCCGAATCCAGGTCTCGACGTCATCGGGTCGGTAATCGCACAAACGAAGATCGCCGGTGACCCACGCAAAGCTCCGCATGACTCGACGACGTTCACCGCGGTCGGGTGCCCAGTGCCCTGTGGCAATCCGATCTGCCTCGACCGCTTCAATGATTTCCGAAAAGCGGCGAGTATCCTGGACAGCGAACACGGAAGTTCGCACAGAAAACGAAGGTTCGGGACCCTCATTCGGCGTAGGCGTCTTCTCAGGGGCAGATACCCACGCTGTGGGGCTTGGCTCGGACGAGGGCGTATTGAGCTGAGGTGAGCGCGGCTCGCGCAAGGGAAAGTCGCGCAAGGCCGCGTTAAAGCGCTCTTCGTCAAGCGCGATTTCGAGCACGTCCACCCACGGCGGGATGTCTCGCTCGTATAGCCGACGCATTCGAGTGAACGCGGCCGCCTTGCCGCGCAACAGCTGCGCTCTTGCATCGCGCTCGGTGACGTAGGTCCACTTCTGGTCGAGCTTCATCAGCTCGGCACCGAATTGCTGCATCGCCTCATCGGTTAGGGTCGGATCGTCCACCCGGTACTTGACGAGACGGGTCACCACCTCCCGGTCGGCAGCATCGAGCAGGGGAAGCCGCTCCCAAGCGGCGTCCGGAAACACACTCGTGTTCGACGGGTGACCTGCACACAGCAGGAACGCCGCCTCGTGCAGACGACAACTGCGGTCGAAACGCTCCGGGGTCGGCGGCAGCGGGTCGGTCATCTCCGCGACCAGCGTGCGGATTTCGTCGTTCATGCCCCGCCGGAAAAATTCTCTAGCGATGTCTGGGGAAAGTCCCCGCTGGCGTTCCGACCACATCATCGTTTCCCATCGCGCGTTCAGACGGGCCGCTCGAAACTGAGCGGTTCGTCGGTCCGATGTCCTCAGGGAAATGGTTATAGCTTCGCCGCCGCCGAACTGCCCACCAAGCCGACGGCGGAAGTAAAATATGCGCTGGCGAAGGACCAATCCGCCGAGTTTCATACCGCCATCTCCGATCGATGGACGGCAGCGATCTGGCGGGGTGAGCAGCCCGATGTGACACAGCCTTGTGTCACACGAATCCGCTCCACCGGGAGGAATTCGCCCTATTCCAACACGTTAGGCCAAAAGTGGAGCGGGTGAAGGGAATCGAACCCTCGTCGTAAGCTTGGGAAGCTTCTGCTCTACCATTGAGCTACACCCGCTCAGGGCGAACGCGGGCGCACCGAGGGGGCCGCGTGGCGCGCCTTTGGCATAGCGGGGCGCGCTTGTGAAGCGCCTTGGCGCGGCGCATGAGGGCGTGGCCCCGCACTCTGCGCGCGGGGGGTGGGGGGATCGGCGCAGATGGCGGACGCGATGCGCGAGGAAGGGGTGGCAGCGTCTTCGGCGGCCGCAGGGGATGCGCCGGAAGCTGCCGACGCAACGCCCGCCCCTGATCGCCGCCGCCACAGCATCCTGTTCATCGTCGCCACCATCTTTATCGACGCGGTGGGTTTCGGGATCATCATGCCGGTGCTGCCCCAGCTGGTGATGCAGGTGGCGGGGGTCGACCTTTCCCACGCGATCGCGATCGGCGCGCAGATCAGCTTCGTCATGGCCTTCGCGAGCTTTCTCGCGGCGCCGGTGCTCGGCAATCTGTCCGACGCCTATGGCCGTCGGCTGGTGCTGCTGATCGCGCTGACGGGACTGGCGCTCGACTATCTGCTGCTGGCGTTCGTCAACTCCCTCCCCATGCTGTTCCTCGCGCGGACGCTGACCGGGGTGGTCGGCGGCAGTTTCGGCGCGGCGCAGTCGGCGCTCGCCGACATCACCCCGCCAGAGGGGCGCGCCAAGGCATTCGGCGCAGTGGGCGCCGCGTTCGGGCTCGGCTTCATCGCGGGGCCGGCGATCGGGGGGCTGCTGGGCGAGAGCGATCCGCGCCTGCCGTTCATGGTCGCCGCGGGCCTCGCGGGGCTGAACATGCTCTACGGGCTGTTCGTGTTCCCCGAAACGCTGCCGGTAGAGCGCCGTCGCCGCTTCGAGCTGCGCCGCGCCAACCCGTTCGGCGCGCTGATGTCCGCGCGGGCCATCCCCGGGATGCTGGGCATCGCCGTGGTGCTGCTGCTGTGGCAGATCGCCAGCCTCGTCTATCCGCTCACCTGGAGCTGGTACGGCATCGCCAAGTTCGGCTGGTCGAGCCGGACCATCGGCCTCAGCCTCGCGGTGGTGGGGGTGGTCATGGCGCTATCGCAGGCGCTGCTGGTCGGCCCGGCGGTGAAGCGGCTGGGCGAGCGCAACGCCGCGAGCATCGGCCTCACCATCGCGAGCGTGGGGTTCATCGGCTACGCCTTTGCGAGCCAGAGCTGGATGGCGTTTACGCTGATGGTCGTGCTCGCCCCGCAGGCGATGGTCATGCCCAGCCTTTCCGCCATGCTCTCCCGCCGCGCGACCGCGGAGACGCAGGGGGAGGTGCAGGGCATTTCGGCGATGATCATGGGGCTTGGCGCGTTGGTGGCGCCGTGGCTGCTGACGGGCGTGATGGCGCGCTACACCAGGGCGGGAGCGCCGGTGCAGTTCGCCGGCGCGGCGTTTCTGGTCGCGGCAGGCTTCGGTTTCGCGGCGATGATTGCGCTGCGGCTCACCCCTCGCCGTCAGATCCCGCCGTCGACGGGCGCGTAGCCGCGTTCGTCGAGCCCGCTGCGGATCGCTTCGATGGCGGTGTCGACCTGGCGCTGGTCGGTGGCGCGAGCGACGAAGTTGGCGCCGACGCGGCCTTCGCGGAAAAAGGGATAGCTGCCGATTGCCACGCCGTCGTGCGCCCGCTCGACCGCGCGCAGCATGTCCGCGACCTCGCTCTCCGCCACCCAGCCGCCGATGGTTGCCGAGACGAGCGGCGCGCCGCCCTCTAGCGTGCCGGTGAGCACATCGAGCATACCCGCGGTGATATGGGGCACGCCGGCCATGATGAAGATGTTGCCGATGCGCATCCCCGGCGCGCCCGACATGCGGTTGGGGATCAACTCTGCGCCCTCCGGCACCCGCGCCATGCGCAGCCTTGCCTCCGTCGCGCCGCCCTTGTCGGCGTAGTAGCGGGTGAGCACCTCGACCGCTTGCGGGTGGTGGACGACGCCTACGCCCAGCGCGGCGGCGATGGCGTCGACGGTGATGTCGTCGTGCGTCGGCCCGATCCCGCCGGTGGTGAAGAGATAGTCGTAGCGGTCCCGCAACGCATTCACCGCAGCGACGATCTCCGCCTCGACATCCGGCACGATGCGCACTTCGCTGAGGCGGATGCCCTGGGCGTTGAGCCAGCTCGCCACCTGCGCGACGTTGCGGTCCTGGGTGCGGCCCGACAGGATTTCATCGCCGATCACCGCCAGCCCGGCGGTCCAGATGCGCTCGCTCATGGCGCGAGTGTAGAGCGTGGCGGCGCGGCAGCAAGCGATCGTGCCTGGGCGGGCGAATTTCGCGGCGGCGGACTCGTTCGTGCGGCTAGGATTTCGCCGAACGCTCGCTTATGACCCGCGCCATGCACACCCGCTACGTCACACTCGCCGACGAGGAGATCGCGACCCCGCGCGACGGCGTGATCAAGCTGCACGGCGAAGCGGCTTTTGCAGGGATGCGCCGCGCGGGCGCGCTGGCGGCGGCGGCGCTCGACATCATCGAACCGTTCGTGGTGCCGGGCGCGGTGACGGCGGAGATCGACGCGCGCATTCTCGACTATATCGTCGCGGCGGGCGCGGTGCCGGCGACCGTCGGCTATCGCGGCTATGCGCATGCGAGCTGCATCTCTATCAACCAGGTGGTCTGCCACGGCATCCCGAGCGAAAAGACGCTCAAGGACGGGGACATCGTCAACATCGACATCACCGTGATCGTCGATGGCTGGCACGGCGACACCAGCCGTACCTTTCTGGTCGGCGACGTGCCGCTCAAGGCGCGGCGGCTGGTCGAGGTGACCTATGAATGCCTGATGCTCGGGCTGGAAGCGGCGCGGCCGGGCAACACGATCGGCGACATCGGCTGGGCCATTCAGAGCCACGCCGAACGCCACCGCTACGGCGTGGTGCGCGAGTTTTGCGGACATGGGCTCGGTCGCCTGTTCCACGACGCGCCGGAGGTGGTGCATGTCGGGCCGCCCGGGTCGGGGCCCGAGTTGCGACCGGGGATGTTCTTCACCGTCGAACCGATGATCAACCTCGGCAAGCCGGGGGTAAAGGTGCTCGCCGACGGGTGGACCGCGGTAACGCGGGACCGCAGCCTCACCGCGCAGTTCGAACATAGCATCGGCATCACCGAAACGGGCTGCGAAATCTTTACTTTGAGCGCCGCCGAAAAGGCACGCGGGCTTTAGCGCTAGGGGGCGTTTGCGCGCGCCGCGGATGCGGTTATGACGGCCTCGCGTCAAAGGGGGCGCCGCCTAGTGAAAAAAATCGAAGCGGTCATCAAACCGTTCAAGCTCGACGACGTGAAGGAAGCGCTTCACGACGTCGGTGTCAGCGGCATCACCGTCACCGAAGCCAGGGGGTTCGGTCGCCAGAAAGGCCACACTGAACTGTATCGCGGCGCGGAATATGTCGTCGATTTCCTCCCCAAGGTGAAGCTTGAGGTGGTGGTCGACGACCCGCTCGCGGATCGCGTGGTGGAGGCGATCGCCGCCGCCGCGCACACCGGCCGCATCGGCGACGGCAAGATCTTCGTCACCCCCATTGAATCCGCGCTGCGTATTCGCACCGGCGAACGCGACGCGGACGCATTGTAACCCTCCTCCCTCTCCCACCTTCAACCGTCAGGAGCGACCATGCCTGCCAGCCCCAAGGACATCCTCGACCTCATCCAGGAAAAGGAGGTCGAATGGGTCGACCTTCGCTTCACCGACCCCAAGGGGAAGTGGCAGCATCTGACGATGTCCGCCGCGCTGCTTGATGAAGACCAGCTCGAAGACGGGCTGATGTTCGACGGTTCGTCGATCGAAGGTTGGAAGGCGATCAACGAATCGGACATGGTGCTGCGCCCCGATCTCGACGCGGTGCACCTCGATCCCTTCTCGGCGACGCCGATGCTGGTGGTGTTCTGCGACGTGGTGGAGCCGGCGACCGGCGATCTCTACGCCCGCGACCCGCGATCGACGGCGAAGCGCGCCGAAGCCTATGTCCAGCAGACCGGCATCGCCGACACCGTTTATGTCGGGCCCGAAGCCGAGTTCTTCATGTTCGACGATGTTCGCTTCGAAAATAATTACGCGGCGTCGGGCTACACCATCGACGACATCGAGCTGCCGACCAACACCGGTCGCAGCTACGACAGCGGCAATATGGCGCACCGCCCGCGGGCGAAGGGCGGCTATTTCCCGGTGGCCCCGGTCGACAGCGCGGTGGACATCCGTGGCGAGATGGTCAGCACCATGACGGAAATCGGCCTCAAGATGGACAAGCACCATCACGAGGTCGCCGCGGCGCAGCATGAACTCGGCATGATCTTCGACACGCTCGTGAAGACCGCCGACAATATGCAGATCTACAAATATGTCGTGCACCAGGTCGCGCACGCTTACGGCAAGACCGCGACCTTCATGCCCAAGCCGATCAAGGACGATAACGGCAGTGGGATGCACACGCACTTCTCGCTGTGGAAGGGTGGCAAGCCTCTGTTCGCCGGGGACGGCTACGCCGGCCTCAGCGACATGTGCCTTTATTTTATCGGCGGCGTGATCAAGCACGCCAAGGCGCTCAACGCCTTCACCAACCCGACCACCAACAGCTACAAGCGGCTGGTGCCGGGCTTTGAAGCACCGGTGCTGCTGGCCTACTCCTCGCGCAACCGCTCCGCCTCGTGCCGCATCCCGTACGGCACCGGCGCCAAGTCGAAGCGCGTGGAGTTCCGCTTCCCCGACGCGATGGCGAACCCGTACCTCTGTTATGCGGCGATCCTGATGGCGGGGCTCGACGGCATCCAGAACCGCATCCATCCCGGCGATGCGATGGACAAGAACCTCTACGACCTGCCGCCGGAAGAGCTGACCGACATCCCCACCGTCGCCGCCAGCCTGCGCGAAGCGCTCGACGCGCTGAAGGCGGACCATGGCTTCCTGCTCAAGGGCGACGTGTTCTCGTCCGACCAGATCGAAGCCTATATCGAGGTCAAGTGGGCCGAGGTGCACCGCTGGGAAATGACGCCGAGCCCGGTCGAATTCGACATGTATTATAGCGCCTGACCGTCATCGGCTGGATGCAAGAAAGGCCCCGCACTCCGACGAGTGCGGGGCCTTTTTCTTTGCGGTTGGCCGCGCGTCGTTACGCGGCTTGCTTCACGCCACCGGGCTTCAGAACGACCTTGGTCCAGACATCCTGGTCCTTGTAGAAGTTCTCATACCCCTTGGGCGCTTCCTCAAGATCGAGGCGGTGCGAGATGAGCCACGTCGTCTCGAGCTCGCCCGACTCGATCCGCTTGAGGAGATCGGCGGTATATTTCTGCACATGCGTCTGGCCGGAGCGCAGCTGCAGCCCCTTTTGCATCAGGCCGCCGAGCGGGAACGCGTCTGCATAGCCGCCATAGACCCCCGGCACAGACACTCGCCCGCCCTTGCGCACCGCGGTCAGAGCCTGGCGTAGCGCGGAAATGCGGTCGTTGGCGATGCCGACCTTTTGCTTCGCCCGGTCGATCAAAGAGCCGGGGTCCATCCCGTGCGATTCCATCCCCACGGCGTCGATCACCGCGTCAGGGCCGATGCCGCCGGTCATCTCCATCAGCGCGTCGAGGACGTCGGTTTCCTTGTAGTTGATCGTCTTGGCGCCGATCGCCTTGGCGAGCTCCAGTCGCTTCGGGAAATGATCGATCACGATCACCTGCTCGGCGCCCATCACCTTGGCCGACTGCGCTGCGAACAGGCCGACAGGGCCTGCGCCCCACACCGCCACCGTGTCGCCGGGTTCGATGTCGCAGTTCTCCGCTGCCATCCAGCCGGTTGGCAAAATGTCGGTGAGGAAAAGCACCTTATCGTCTTCGAGGTGGTCGGGGACGACGAGCGGGCCGACGTCGCTGAACGGCACGCGGACATATTCCGCCTGACCGCCGGGATAGCCGCCGGTGAGCGCGGTGTAGCCGAATGCCCCGGTCATGCCGTGGCCGAACATCACCTCGCTCGGGTCCTGCGTCTCCACCGGGTTGGAGTTGTCGCAACAGCTGTAATGCTGGCGTTCGCAGAAGAAGCAGTGCCCGCAGCTGATGGTGAACGGGACGATGACCCGCTGCCCTTTCTCGAGCGTCGATTCGGATCCGACCTCGACCACCTCACCCATGAATTCGTGGCCGAGAATGTCGCCCGGCTTGAGCGCCGGGATCTGGTTGTTCCACAGGTGCAGGTCCGACCCGCAGATCGCGGTCGAGCTGATCTTGATGATCGCATCGCGCGGGTTGACGATCTCGGGGTCGGGCATGGTCTCGACGCGCACATCGCGCTTTCCGTGCCAGGTGAGCGCACGCATCAGGCTTCTCCGTTCTTGATCTTAGCGTCGGCGCGCAGGTTGGCGGCGTCGGCGACTTCGCCAGCCTCGACCAGCATCTTAAGCCGCTTAAGGCTATGGCCGATGCGCGTCTTGGCATCCTTTTGCGCTAGCCCGCGGGCGGCGTTTCCGACCTTGCCGCCCAGCGGACGATGGGTCAGCGCCACCGAAACGGTCGTGCCGCGCTTGCCGGGCGCGGCAGCCATGCGGACCATGCCGTGGGTGCTGTCATCGCCATCGAGCGTGAAGCGACGCTCCTCCCCCTCGCCCGAAAAGCGATAGGTGGAGTTGCCGACGGTGAGCGCATCACCCTCCCAGTGGACCGCGCTGGTTCCGCCGAACAATGCGCTCGCATTGTCGCGCGCGGCCTTTCGGATTTCCTGGGGCGTGGCGTCGATGGTGACCGAGCGCTGGATCGTCTCCTCGCCGGACACGACGCCGGCGCTCGAATCCTTGGCGCTCGCCCAGGGTGCGTCGTCGCCGTGGCGTTCCTTACTGCCACTGAGTGCACGGTATGCGACGTAGCCGCCAATTGCCGCGATGCCGAGCGCAATCGCCCCGGCTGCAGCGCCGCCGGGCGCCGCGTCGCGCATGTCACGGCCGCGTGCGCGCGCGTCGCGCATCAACCGGTGGAATGCTTCCCGCGCATCCTCTCGCGAAACATCCATCGCTCGGGCTCCTTTTCAGATTGTGAAGATGTGTCCCGAACGCGCGGGCCACGCCCGGAGTTGCGCGCATCGCTCAGCTAATTAGGCTGATCGACATGAAGACGCTCCTCGCCGCCATGGCGCTCGCCAGCCTGTCGATCCCCGCCGCCGCCGCACCATCACGCGCCGACCGCGCCGCGCAGAGCCACGTCGCCAGCGACGTAGCGCATGGCGAGGCGCTGCTCGAACGGCTGGTGATGCAGAATTCGGGCACGATGAACCGCGATGGCGTGCGTGCGGCGGGGGCGATCGTCGCGCCGCTGTTGACCGAGCTCGGCTTCGAGACCCGCTGGGTCGACGGGGCGGCGTGGCAGCGCGCAGGCCACCTCGTCGCGACACATCGTGGCAACGGACGCGGCAAGCGCATCCTGCTGATCGGCCACCTCGACACGGTGTTCGAACCCGACGCCGCTTTCACCGGCTACCGGGTGGAGGGTCGCCGCGCGGTCGGGCCCGGCGTCGGCGACGACAAGGGTGGGGTGGTGATCATCGTCCAGGCGCTGCGGGCGATGCGCGCCGCGGGAACGCTGCGCGATGCGGACATCATGGTCGTGCTCACCGGCGATGAAGAGCGCGTCGGCAGCCCGATCAGCGCCGCGCGCCGCGACCTCATCGCCGCAGGTGAATGGGCCGACGTCGCGATCGAGTATGAGAACCTCGCCACCGATCAGGGCCAGGAATTCGGCACCGTCGCGCGGCGGGGCTCGACCAGCTGGCAGCTGAGCGTGACGGCGCGGAGCGGCCACAGCTCGGGCGTGTTCGGGAGCGGCGGCTATGGCGCGATCTACGAAGCGGCGCGCATCCTCGACCGCTTTCGCCAGGAGCTTCCCGAGCCTAACTTGAGCGTCAATGTGGGGCTGCTTGTTGGCGGCACCCCTGCGAGCATCGACCTCGAAACCGAGACCGCGAGCGCCACCGGCAAGACCAACATCATCCCCGCGGCCGCGCAAGCGCGCGGCGACCTGCGCACGCTCACTCCCGAACAGGAGGCGGCGGCTCGGGCGAAGATGCAGGCGATCGTCGCCAGCGCACCGCTCAACGGGGCGGAGGCGACGCTGACCTTTTCCGAAGCCTATCCGCCGATGGCCCCGACGGCGGGCAACCGCGCGCTGCTGACGCGGCTCAACGCGGTCAACCGCGACCTCGGCCTGCCGCAGATGGCCGAGTACGACCCCGCACGGCGCGGCGCCGCGGACTCGAGCTTCGTCGCCGCGCTCGCCGACACCATCGGCGGGATGGGCCCGGCGGGCGGAGGAGCCCATGCGCCGGGAGAGTGGGTCAACCTCGACAGCCTGCCGCGTCAGGCGCTCCGCTCGGCGGTGCTGATCGCGCGGCTCAGCGCAGAGCGTCGCTGACGCTTGCACCGCGGGGGCCAAGCGCCCACTCTTTCCCGGAACAACCGACAGCTACGGGAAGGCGAGAGGGCCATGCGCGAACATCTCCAGCACTATATCGACGGCGCCTGGGTCGACAGCGAAGGCGGTACGCGGCGCGAGGTCATCAATCCGGCGACGGAGGAGCCGTGCAGCGCCATCACGCTCGGCACGCAGGCCGACGTCGACAAGGCGGTGACCGCCGCGCGCCGCGCATTCGCCAGCTTCTCCCATACCAGCGTCGAAGAGCGCTCCGCGCTGATCGGGCGCGTGATCGAGGAATATAAGAAGCGCATGGGCGACCTCGCGGCAGTGGTTAGCGAGGAGATGGGCGCACCGATCAGCTTCGCGACGATGGCACAGGTGCCCGCGGGGCTCGGCCACTTCATGGCGACGCAAAAGGCACTGGGCGAATTTCAGTTCGAGGAGGAGGTCGGCGGCGGCGCGCGCGTCGTGTACGAACCAATCGGCGTTGTCGGCCTGATCACCCCGTGGAACTGGCCGCTCAACCAGATCGTCGCCAAGGTCGCGCCGTGCCTTGCTGCGGGCAACACGATGGTGCTGAAGCCGTCGGAGGAGTGCCCCTCCAATGCGGTTATCCTGGCAGAGATCATGGACGCGGCGGGGGTTCCCGCGGGCGTGTTCAACCTCGTCCAGGGTGACGGGCCCGGCGTGGGCGCGGCCATCTCCGCGCATCCCGACATCGACATGGTGAGCTTCACCGGCTCCACCCGCGCCGGGATCGCGGTCGCGCAAGCGGCGGCTCCGACGGTCAAGAAGGTGCATCAGGAACTGGGCGGAAAGGCGCCCAACTTGGTGCTCGAAGGCGCGGATTTGAGCGAAGTGCTGCCGCCGACGGTGCAAGGCGTCGTCGCCAACACCGGGCAGAGCTGCATCGCGCCGACGCGCATCCTCGTCCATGAAAGCCAGAAGGGCGCGGCGCACGCGACCGTCGCGGCGATCATGGCGCAGGTGCCGGTGGACAGCCCGGCCAAGGAGGGGATGCACATCGGCCCGGTCGTCAACAAGGCGCAGTTCGACAAGATCCAGGACCTCATCCAGTCGGCGATCGATGAGGGCGCAACCCTGCTCCATGGCGGCCCCGGTCTCCCCGAGACGGTCAATCGCGGCTACTATATCCGTCCGACCGCGCTTGGCGACGTGACCCCGCAGATGCGCATCTATCGCGAGGAGACGTTCGGTCCGGTCGCGACGATCAGCACCTATCGCGACGCGGAGGAAGCGGTGGCGATGGCCAACGACACCGAATACGGCCTCTCCGCCACCGTCTCGGGCCCGCCCGAAAAGGCGCGCGAGGTCGTCGGCAAGCTGCGCGCCGGGCTGGTCACGGTGAACAGCTGGGGCCCCAACAGCAACGCACCGTTCGGCGGCTACAAGAAGTCGGGCAACGGCCGCGAATATGGCAAGTGGGGCCTCGCCGATTTCATGGAGGTGAAGACGGTCGTCGGCGCGTGAGCGAAGCTGCATCGCGCCCATATGCCGAGGTCATCGGCGACCCGATCGCGCATTCGCGTTCGCCGGTGATCCATCGCTTCTGGCTCGACCGGCTGGGGATCGAGGCGGACTATCGCGCGACTCGTGTGCGGGCGGAGGAGCTGGGCGACTGGATCGGCGGGCGGCGCGACGACCCGCTGTGGCGCGGGTGCAACGTCACCTTGCCGCACAAGGTCGCGGTGCTCGATCACGTCGCCGACCCCGGCGACCTTAAGGCGAGCATTGGTGCCGCCAACACGCTCTACCGCGTCGACGACGGCGAGCTCGCCGCCGCCAACACCGACGTCGCCGGGTTTGCGGCACCGCTGGCGGAGACCGCGATCGAGGGTGCGCATGCGGCCGTGATCGGCGCCGGCGGCGCGGCGCGTGCGGTGCTCTATGCGCTCGCGCGGCTGGGCGTGGGGGAGGTGACGCTGTTCGCGCGGCGACCGCTCGCCGCGGCGGGACTGCTGGCGCAATTCGGGCTCAAAGGCCGGGTGCAGCCGATCGGCTCGCGCCTCCCCAAGGCCCAGCTGCTGGTCAACGCGAGCCCGCTTGGAATGCAGGGACAAGACCCCCTTGAGCTCGACCTCGCGCCGCTGCCCGACGATGCGCTGGTCTACGACCTCGTCTATGCGCCGCGGGACACCGCGCTGTTGCGTGCGGCGGATGCGCGTGGGCTGGAGACGATCGGCGGGCTCGCCATGCTGATCGGCCAGGCGGCGATCGCGTTCGAGCTGTTCTTTGGCATCGTCCCGCCGCGTGAGGAGGACGAGGCGCTGTTCGAAAGCCTTTCGACATGACCACGCGCCGCCCGCTGGTGGTCGGGCTGACCGGCTCCATCGGCATGGGCAAGACGACCGTCGCGGGGATGCTGCGCGACCTCGGCGTGCCGGTATTCGACGCCGACGCCGAGGTGCATCGGCTGCAGGGCCCCGGCGGCGCGCTGGTCGAGCAGATCGAGGCCGCCTTTCCCGGCACCACCGGCGCGGCGGGCGTCGATCGCGTCGCGTTGCGCAGCGCGGTGATGGACGACGACGCAGCGCTCAAGCGGCTGGAGGGGATCGTCCACCCCGCCGTCGCCCATGCGCAGCGTGCGTTTCTCGACGCCAACGCGCATGCGCATGTGGTCGTGCTCGACATCCCGCTGCTGTTCGAAAAGGGCGGCTACGCGCTGGTCGATCGCATCGTCACCGTGTCGGCCCCGGCCGACGTCCAGCGCACGCGCGTGCTCGCCCGGCCGGGCATGACCGAGGCCGCGTTCGAGGCGATTCTCGCGCGGCAGACACCGGACGCGGACAAGCGCGCGCGCAGCCATCATGTCATCGACACCGGGCGCCCGCTCGCCGAAACGCGTGCCGCGGTCGCCACCCTCGTCGCTTGCCTGTCCGCAGAGGCGAGCGCATAGTCGCCGCGACCATGCGAGAGATTGTCTTTGATACCGAAACTACTGGAATCGACCCGCTTTCGGGCGACCGCGTGGTGGAGATCGGCTGTATCGAGCTGATCGACGGGGTTGAGACGGGTGTCAGCTGGCACCGCTACATCAATCCCGAACGGTCGATGCCGGCGGAGGCGTTCGCGGTCCACGGCCTTTCCGACAGCTTCCTCGCCGACAAGCCCAAATTCGCCGAGCTGGTGGATGAATTCCTCGAGTTCGTCGGTTCCGACACGCGGCTGATAGCGCACAATGCCGCGTTCGATTTCGGCTTCATCGACGCCGAGCTTACCCGCTGCCGCCGCGATCCGCTGTGCCGCACGCGCATGGTCGACACGATGGCGATCGCGCGCGCACGGCATCCCGGCGCGAAGCACAGCCTCGACGCGCTGTGCGTGCGCTATGGCATCGATCGTTCGCACCGGCTGAAGCACGGCGCGCTGCTCGACGCGGAGCTGCTGGCGCAGGTCTACATCGAGCTCAACGGCGGGCGGCAGATCGGGCTGGCGCTGGGTGCGCTCGATGCGCTGGCGGGGGAGCGGGAGATCCGCATCACCCCGCGCGAGCGGCCCTTTCGCACTCCGCGCGTTC
Source organism: uncultured Sphingopyxis sp. (assembly GCA_936933955.1). Classification (GTDB taxonomy): domain Bacteria; phylum Pseudomonadota; class Alphaproteobacteria; order Sphingomonadales; family Sphingomonadaceae; genus Sphingopyxis. The sequence goes on from CAKZIN010000049.1 coordinate 28,994, forward strand.
ATACCGCGAGCGAGGCGGAACTCGCCGCGCACGCCGCGTTCATCGCGCGCATCGCGCAACCCATCTGGCTCGCCGCATGATCGAAAGGAGCGAATTTTCGGCAGCACCACACGACAGTTAGGCGCGGGGGCGCACACACATCACATCAAGGAGACGGTGACATGGATATTCGGATCTCGGGGCATCAGATCGCAACGGGCGAAGCGCTCCAGGATCACGTCACCGACCGGATGACGGGAATCGCCGACAAATATTTCTCCCGCGCGCTGTCCGCACAGGCGACGTTCGGCCGCGGGCCGCATGATTCGATCACCTGTGACATCGTCAGCCACGTCATGCAGGGCGTGGTGTTGAAGGCCCAGCATCAGGCGCAGGACGCCCACGTCGCCTTCGAGGGTGCGGCGGAAAAGATCGAAAAGCAGCTGCGCCGCTATATGCGCCGGCTCAAGGATCATACCGCCGGCGCGTCCAACGGCGCGGCCGAACCCAGCCTCGATGCGGGCTACACCGTGTTCGACGGCGCCGGGCGCGATGATGAGGAGGTGGGCGATGCGCCCGCGATCATCGCCGAAACGCGAGTCGACGTGCCGACCGCTTCGGTCAGCGACGCGGTGATGATGATGGACCTCCGGAACACCACCGCGCTCCTGTTCGTGAACGCCAAGACCGAGCGGCACAACATGGTCTACCGCCGCCCCGACGGAGCGATCGGCTGGGTCGAACCGCAGCGGGGCTGAGCGGCCTGACCCCCGGCACTGGATTATGGTGAAGCGCGGCGCTATGGGGCGGCGCCGCGCTCTTGCCGCGGCTGTCCTGCGGACAAGCGCGATAGACGCCAGCCGCCGGGACATGCGCAAGAAGGCGACACGTTCGAAACTCCCCCATGACCCAGCTTTCCGACCTGTTTTACCCCGCCACCGTGCGTGCGGGAGTGGCGATCGATTCGAAGCGCCAGTTCTTCGACGTCGCGGGCCAGCTCGCCGCGAGTGCGCTCGGCCTCGATGCGAGCGAAGTGGCGGAGGCGCTCCTCGAACGGGAGCGGCTGGGCTCCACCGCCTTCGGTCGCGGGCTCGCGCTGCCGCATGCGCGGATCGGCGGCATTTCGGGCGTGCGTGCGCTGCTGATGCAGTTCGCGCGGCCGATCGACTTTGACGCGATCGACGCGCTGCCGGTCGACCTTGCCGTGGTGCTGATCTCCCCCATCGACGCGGGCGCCGATCATCTAAAGGCGCTGGCGCAGGTGTCGCGGTTCCTGCGTGACGAAAATGCGGTCGCGCGCTTGCGCGGGGCGAGCAGCAACGAAGCGCTCTACGCCGTGCTCGACCGCGAACCGACGCGCGACGCGGCCTGATGGTGCCGCGCCGATGAACGCGGGCGATGGCGCCAGCGCGGTCGGCGCCGAACATTTCCGCGGGCTCGAACGGCTCTACGCGGCCGCGCCGATCAATAGCGCCTTTCCGTCGACGCTGCGCATTGTCGAGGCGGGCCACGCCGAAATCCGCTTCGATGTGAGCGAAGAGCATTTCCACGCCGCCGGGGCCAGCCACGGCACGCTTTATTTCAAAATGCTCGACGACGCCGCCTTTTACGCGGCGAACAGCCTGGTCAGCGACCGTTTCCTGCTGACGACCGCGTTCAACCTTCTCTTCACCAAACCGCTGAAGCCCGGCCCGGTGGTCGCGCGCGGCCGCTGGGTGAGCGGGCGGCGACGCGTGTTCATCGCCGAAGCGACGCTGATCGACGCCGACGGCGACGAGGCGGGCCGCGGCACCGGCACCTTCATGCGCTCGGGCTTCGCGCTCTCCTCGCTGCCTGGATACGCGAGTTGAGCGACGGTCCGGCCCCGCGCCTTGCCGCCGGGGTGCTGGTCTCCGCGCTTATTCGTAGGGTGCAGGCTGCGGGCGGCTTTGCAGCGGTGCTCCACCGCGGGGACGAACACGCCGGCGGCATCCTCGTCGAATGCGCCGAGCGTGGTGCGGGCGGCCTGATCCTCGAGCGGGGCAGCGACCTCCACGGGCGCGAAAGCTGGCGAATCGTCGGCGATGGCGTGGACGCGGAAGCGGCAAATATCGCGCGCGCCAAACGACTTCGCGCCGATCCGGATGCCTGGGTGATCGAACTCGACATCGCAGATGCAGAACGGTTCGCCGCAGAAATACTGTCGGCGAATTGACCGCGTCATCGCACTGCAACAATCGCGCCGCCAGCAACCCCGCGAAGGTTGCCGCCCGCGCCGAACGCCAGGCCCGCTTCACTCTCCCAGCGGAACCTAGTCCGGCCTGCCGCCCCGCCGTCATCGGTGGAGCGGGGGCGGTGAACACGCAGTCGGGGCCGCTGCCGACGGAGCGACGACCAGCCTGGCTGGGACGGACAGGCCTCCGGGACGAGCGACGGTCCTGCACATGAAAATGGCCAGATGCCTCGTCTTTTTTCGATCGCCTCCACGGCGGCGATCATGCTTTCGGTTACCACTGCGGTCGCAATGACCGCGCCCGGCGTCGCTCAAGAAGCGGCTCCGGCGGTTCAGACTCCCGCCCCGGTCGTGCTGACGACCCCCGCGCCGGTTGAGCCTGTTCCCACCATAGCCCCGAACATGCGCTCGGAGCCGGTCGTTCAGCCGCTCCCCGCCCCCGCCACCGAAGAGACGCGCAGCACCGAGCGCGCGGACCGTGCCGCTGATCGCGCCCGCGCCCGCCGCGCCGAGTCGCTCAACGCAACGCTCGCGTCGGCTGGCGACGACGTAACCGACGCCGAACATCGCTGTCTGGCGCAGGGCGTCTATTTCGAATCCAAGGGTGAGCCGCTCGAAGGGCAGCTCGCGGTCGCGGAAGTCATCATCAACCGCGCGCGCAGCGGCCGTTTCGCGAGCAGCGTGTGCGGCGTGCTGACCCAGCGCGGCCAGTTCAGCTTCGTTCGCGGCGGGCGCATTCCGCAGCCGTCGAACAGCCAGCAGTGGCGCACCGCGGTCGCGATCGCGCGCGTGGCGCTCGACGATGCGTGGGACAGCCGCGCGTCGAACGCGCTCTTCTTCCACGCCACCCGCGTCAGCCCCGGCTGGAACCGCGCGCGCGTGGCGAGCATCGGCAATCACGTCTTCTATCGCTGATCGCCGATAAGCGAGTTGCGACCCCCGCGTCGGCTTCGGTCGACGCGGGGGTCTTGCTTTGTTCGCCACGTGCGCGATAGCGCGAAGGTGATGGCGACTCTGTTCAAGCCCCTTCCCGGCGAGGCCGGTTTCTGCGCGTCCGACGTGGCGCGCGGGCTCGCCCGGCTGTTCCATCGTCGCGGATCGATGACCTTGTGCGAAGTGCCGCTGCCCAACGGCCGCCGCGCCGACATCGTCGCGCTCGACACGAAAGGGCGCGTGACCATCGTCGAGATCAAGGTCGCGCGAGCGGACCTGCTGGGTGATGCCAAATGGCCCGACTACCTCGACTATTGCGACCACTTCTTCTGGGCGTTGCCGCCGGGGCTCGATGCGGCGCCCTGCCATGAAGAGGCGCGGCTGCCCGATCGCTGCGGGCTGATCATCGCCGATCGCTACGATGCAGAGGTGGTGCGGGAGGCAGCGGAGCACCCGCTCGCCCCCGCGCGGCGCAAGGCCGAGCATCTGCGCCTTGCGCGGCTGGCGATGCGGCGTTCGATGGTCGCGCTCGACCCAGAGCTGATGGTCGGCGACGGCGACCTGCCTGGCTGGCGCGGCGGCTGAGTCGCCCTCAGCGGGGACCCTGCACCGGGCGAGCGGACGGCGCCGCGGCCGCACGCCGTGTTTCCAGCAAGGATGCGATCTGCGCCAGCCGCGCGTCGCGGCGCGCATAGTCTATCGGGCTCAGCCCGGCGATGCGGTCCTGCAGATTGGGGTCGGCCCGCGCGTCCAGCAGCAGGCGTACCATTGCGACGTCGCCGCGCTGGACGGCGAGGTGCAGCGCGCTTTCGCCTTGGTTGTTCACCGCATTGACCCGCGCGCCCAGCCGCAGCAGCAGGTCCGCGCCTTCGCTGAACCCGAGAAAGGCCGCGGTCATGAGCGGCGTCACCCCGGCGCGATTGGCGATGTTGGGATCCGCGCGAAAGCCGAGCATCGCCCGCGTCCAGACGAGGTCGCGCCGGCCCACGGCGATCGCCAGCGGCGTCTCCCCGGTGTCACCGTCGCGGGTGTTGACCAGCGTGCCGGGCGCTTCGCGCAGCATCGTCACCGCCTTTTGCAGGTCACGCTGGCGGGTCGCCTGAATAAGTTGATAGCCTTGGCTGGTGGAGCCGCCCTGCGCCGCCACCGGCGAAGGCAGCGTCACCGCGATCGCGCTCGCGCCGAGCATCGCTGCCGCCCACCAGGTCGCCACGAACCGCCTCATTCGCTATCTCCCTGCCCCGTCGGAGCCACCAATACCGCGTTCGAGTTGCAATAGCCGCCGTGGCAAAGCAAGGCTGAGCGCGCCATGAACCTTTCCCCCAGGCTCCTCCCCATCATCGCCGTCGCGCTGGCGCTTGGCGCGTGCAACAGCGGCGAACGCTCCGCCGCCGGCGGCGCCGCAGAACCCCGCCCGCTCGCCGGAGCGCGCATCGGCGGGCCGTTCGCACTGACCGCCGCGGACGGGCGCACCGTCACCGACCGCGACTTCGCGGGCAAATATCGGCTGATGTATTTCGGCTACAGCTTTTGCCCCGACGTGTGCCCGGTCGATCTCAACGGGCTGATGCTGGGACTCAAAGAATTCGAGCGGCAGGATCCAGCCCGCGCCGCGCGCATCGAGCCGATCTTCGTCACGCTCGATCCCGAGCGCGACACGCGCGAGGTGGTGGGGCGCTTTGCCGCGCAGTTCCACCCGCGTCTGATCGGGCTCACCGGCACGCCGCAACAGATCGCCGACGTCGCCAAGGCGTTCCTCATCACCTACCGCAAGCAGCCCGGCAGCGCACCCGACCGCTACCTCGTCGCCCACACGCAGCTCGCTTATCTGATGGGCCCCGACGGCGAGCCGGTGGCGCTGATCCCGATCGACGACGTGTCGACGCCCGACGTCAACGAAGGCCGCCCAGAGCTCGTCGCCGCCGACCTTGCGCGCTGGGTGCGCTGACGCACGCGGCGTGAGCCAGGACCGCTTCTGGGAGCGCCCGCTCGACACGCTCGACCGCGCGGAGTGGGAGGCCTTGTGCGACGGCTGCGGCAAATGCTGCCTGCACAAGGTCGAGGAGGAGACCGACGACGGATCGCCCGGCACGGTATGGCCGACCAACGTCGCCTGCCGCCTGCTCGATTGCGACGCCGCACGCTGCACCGCCTACCCCCAGCGCAAGCGGTTCGTGCCCGACTGCCTGACGCTGACCAAGGAGAATGTGCGGCAGATTTCGTGGCTGCCGCGCACCTGCGCCTACCGCCTGCGCGCGGCGGGGCGGCCGCTGCCGCGCTGGCACTACCTCGTCTGCGGCGACCGGGAGGCGGTGCATCGCGTCGGCGAATCGGTGCGTGGTTGGGTGATCAGCGAGACGCTCGCGGGGCCGATCGAGCACCACATCGTCGAACGCGACCTGTGAGCGCTCGGGAGGAGTTCGCGGTCGAAGCGGGCGGGGCGCTGCTGCCCGTGCGCGTGCGGCGGCACCC
>CAKZIN010000050.1 GCA_936933955.1 uncultured Sphingopyxis sp.
TCTCCTTTCGAGCAGAATGCTCAAAAGGCTTCTCAGGAACTTGGGATTTTCCTTCCCGTTCGCCGAATGATCGCGTCGTGCTTCACTGTGTGCGGCCAGAAGGCTGATCCGAAGGTCATTCTCCTCGGGACCGATCCGATCGGATCGTACCGAGAGCAACTTTCGACGCTCTCCATCAGGTAGGCGCCACGTTCGTGCTGCCGTACCGGATCATCGAAAAGTGCGCATTGGGGGCACAACGAGGTCGCGGTACGTTTGCTGTCACGACGGGCGCGGAGGAAATGCAAAAGTCATTTTCGTCGACCAGTTCGTTTTGAAAAGTTCGACGAGCGACGCTCTGCATTGAAAAAAACAGCTTGGACAGCAGGTCCAAGTCCCGGTGACGGTGACGCCTGAAGGGCTGGCAGGCCCGCACCGCCGACAGGCGGAAAGCATGCCACGAAGAGGCATGCCCCCGGGAAAGCGCCAGCTTTCACGGCTCCGTTCGACCAAAGGGAGAACCGCAATGCAAACTTCGTGTGCGGGCGAAGCCTGCATACAAGTTTGCGGTATTGCGCCTAAAAATTTGAGGGGTCAGAAATCACCTCAAATAGTACGCGAAAGGCAGGGGGTGACATGATCTTTCGCTCTAGACCCTGACATGATTCCTCCGTTTAGGGCTGATTCCGGAAAATCATGTCAGGCTAAGGGTGACATGATCTTCCGGAATTCCGTGTTTTTGGGAAAATCATGTCAGGGAGGGGGTGACATGATTTTCCTGATTTGGGGCAAATCCGGAAGATTGTGTCAGGACTGAAAAATAAGGATTTTTTCAGGGGGTGACATGATTTCTCGGTTTAGGGTGTTTTCCGGAAGATCATGTCAGGCTCGGGCCCTGACATGATCTTCCGGTTTTGGCCTGATTCCGGAAAATCATGTCGGGTTGGGGGTGACATGATTTCTCGGAATTCGGCGTTTTTGGGGAAATCATGTCATCATTGATAAATAAGGATATTTTGAGAGGGTGACATGATCTTCCCGATTTGGGCTATTTCCGGAAAATCATGTCAGGCTCGGACCCTGACATGATTCCTCGGTTTCGGCCTGATTCCGGAAAATCATGTCAGGGTAGCCCGAATCCCGGGTTTTGGATCGATTTCGGGCGAACTCGCCTGAAAGATCATGTCAGGCAAAAACCTGACATGATTTCTCGGTTTTGGGCTGATTCCGGAAAATCATGTCAGGCTGGGGGTGACATGATTTTCCGGATTTCGGTGTTTTTGGGGAAATCATGTCATTTGGCGGTTTTCCGCCATTCGATGGTGCATCTGACACGATCTTTCGGATTTGGGTGATTTCCGGAGAATCATGTCATGACATGATTTCCCGGTTTTTGGCGAAAATGGTAGAATCATGTCAGGCTAGGATTTCTGCCATTTTCCAGTGAGGGTGACATGATTCCTCGGAAAACGCCGAATTCCGGAAAATCATGTCACCCTTCTTGCTTTCGACCTCAAAACCCGGGATTTGCTGACCACGTCGAAGGGTCAAAACACCGGGTTTTGAAGTTTTTCGACAACGCCGCATCAGGACGGTGATTTTAGGCCTTTCGAGACGGTGTCACAGCCTCCGGGACGCACCTTACGCGCGAGTCCGGATCGCTCTGAGGCGACGGGATGAGCACCGCTGTCAGCCACGGCTAATTTTGAAACTGGATAAGATCGGGGCTGGCGCAGGGACGAAAACTTGGAAGGCCTAAATTCGCGAAGCGCTGATGCAAGGAGTGTGGATTACGCTCGCCCGACCCAGCTCTGATCGCTTGCCCAACAAACCAGCTGTTAGAATAGGTGGCGATCGCGACGCTTGCTGTGGCCTAGCCGCCGACGGTTGTCATTTCGATCAACGGGCCGGCACGAGCAAATGTTACAACCATGGGAGTGACGGATGGCGACACCGTCATCATTGGGCCTGGCTAGGCGCTTCGTCGACCAACCCTAACATCTGTCCAAACTCACACTAAAGGCTGGCGATGTCCCGATCGATCCTGCCGATGATGTCATGGACCTCTGCGTTGATTGCCGCGCTGGTCGGCTTTGGCGGCACCGTCGCGCTGATCGTCGCTGCGATGCGGACGCTTGGTGCTACGATCGAGCAAACCAGTTCGTCGGTGACCGCTCTGAGTGTCGGCATCGCCGTAATGGGAGCGGCACTCTCATGACGCCACCGAATACCCGTCGTGCTCGCTTGGTCGACGCCGGGAGCCGCGATGCTGGCCGCGGTCGAAGGCTTATCATGGCCGGTCGCGGTCGCTGCCTTCGTTGCCAGCGTCCTGATGACCGTGGCGGTGGGCCTGATCCCTATTCTCGGGCGAGCTGCCGAGCGCATCCCATCGTCGATCGCGGCTGCGACGCTGGGCGGGGTGCTTCTCCCCTGCTGCCTTGGCTTGTTCAAGACGGCCGAAACCGACCCGTTGCTGGTCGGCCTGATCGTCATCGTCTTCGTCATAGCGCGTCAGCGAGCGCCGCTTTACGCGCTTCCGCTCGTGCTAGGTGCGGGCGTCGCCGTCACGATGCTTCGAGGCGACATCGCGCCGCTTCCTCCTGGCGGAGCCTCGGGACACTAGTGCCGATTGCGCCGGCCTTCGATTTGAAGTCCATCGCCAGCGTCGCTCTACCGCTGTTCCTAGTGACCTTGGTGTCGCAGAATCTGCCCGGTCTGGTGGTGCTCCAAGGCGCCGGGTATCGACCCAATCCCGGCTCGCTGCTCGTGGGCACGGGGTTGATCAGTATGCTAGTTGCGCCGTTCGGGGGGCACTCGATTTGCCTCGCGGCCATTACCGCCGCGATCTGTACCGGCGAGGAAGCCCATCCAGACCCGGCAAGGCGATGGAACGTGGCGATGCTCTACGCGGGCTTCTACGTCATCCTCGCGCTAACGGCACCGCTGCTGGTGCGCTTCTTTGTCGCGCTGCCGCACCACGATCGCCGCCCTTGCAGGAGTTGCGCTGATCCCGGCCATCGTGGGCGCCCTCGTGACGGCGATGTCCAGCAAAGAAGAACGTGACGCAGCGATCGTCACCTTTCTTGCAAAAGGATCTGGCGTGGCAATCTACGGCCTCGGGGCCGCTTTCTGGGGGCTAGCGGTTGGCGCCGTGGCGCTGGCCTCTCGCAAGCTCCTAGCGAGACAGATTTGATGACGGCCCTTCAAAGCCGAAAGCCACGCCGGCTGGTGAATCCCCAGCGAGTAGATCGAACTCGACCGGATCGTGTGCGCAAAAAATGCGGACTTGTCCGGCGTGGTCGATCGACAGACGACGTAGGCGCGCTTGGTTGGCGAGGCGCGCGGCGCGGCGTCGTCCCGGCTGTTTGTCGGCTTGCGAACTGTCCCTAGTGATTGTACCTAGTAACTGTCCCTAGTCGGACTTCGACCAAGGATAAGACCCACGGTTTTCTGCGGATTTCTGGCGTCGGATTTCTTGGCTGGGGATCCTGCCGCCCCAGCCACTCGTCGACGCGCTTCGGCGCCGTCGCGACTTCGCCGCAGGTCGATCGCGCGTAACTAGCGACCGGTCCGGCCCTCCTCCGCCTCGCGCAGGCACGCGATGACGGCTTGGGCGGAGGCGGGGGCGTAGGCGAAGCCGATGTGGGTGCAGTCGACCGCGATCGCCCGGTCGCTTTCTGTGGGCTCCCCACGTGAGGTGCTTGCGGCGACGACGCCGTCGCGCTCGGAGTAGAGCGCGTAGGTCGGGACGTCGGGCCGTGCTTGGTTGTGCCAGCCGATCGGCGGCGCCTCTACGGGGTGCCCTGCCACGCGCTGGTACAGTCGCCAGGCGTGGTTGGCCTTGAGTGAGCCCGAGAACGGCGAGCCCAACGAAATGACGCTCGCGATCCGCTGCGGGTGATGCTTGGCGAATTCCCGCGCGAACAGCCCGCCCAGGCTCCAGCCGACCAGATGCACGCGCTCGGCGCCGGTGCGCGCGAGCAGCGAGTCGATCCGCGCGGCCACCGCCTCCAGCGTGTCGGGGCGCGCGCCACGGTTGATGCCGAGGCCCCAGCCGAACACCGGCCAGCCCGCACGCTCCAACGCCCGCCGCAACGGACGCGAGCCCGCATCGTTGGCGAGGAAGCCCGGCAGCACCAGCACCGGGAGATGCTCCCCTGCACTCGGACGCCGCGCGGGACGCGGTCGGCTCGCCAGCCGCGCCGCGACCCAGCGAGGCATCGACGCCGCCTCGCCGGCCAGCAGGCGCAGCGACGGCGCTCTTTGATGCGAAGTGTCAGTCATGGCTCGGCGGCTCCTTCAGCTCGAGCATATGCTGGGTGCGCGAAGCCTTGGTCGCAAGGTAGCGCGCGTTGTGCGGATTGGCGGCGAGCTCGAGCGGCAGCCGCTCCACGACTCGCACGCCCGCCGCCTCCAGCCGCGCGATCTTGGCGGGATTGTTGGTCAGCAGCCGCACCTCCTCAACGCCCAGCAGCGCAAGCATGCGCGCAGCGATTGCGAAGTCGCGCGCCTCGATGGGGAAGCCCAGCCGCAGGTTCGCGTCGACGGTGTCGTAGCCCTGATCCTGCAGCTGATAGGCGCGCAGCTTGTTGATGAGGCCGATCCCGCGCCCCTCCTGCCGCAGGTAGAGGAGAACGCCCCACCCCGCCCCCGCGATGCGCCCAAGTGCCGCATCGAGCTGAGGACCGCAGTCGCATTTGAGGCTGCCGAGCACATCGCCGGTGAGGCATTCGCTGTGCAGCCGCACCACGGGCGCGCTCTGCGTTCGCGTGCCGAGGATCAGCGCGACATGTTCATGCGGGTCGCCGGGAGCGCGAAAGGCGACGATCTCCGCCCCGGCATCGGCGGAGACGGGTAGCCTTGCGCGGGCCGCGATGGCCAGCCGCGCGGGGTCCGCGTAGGCTGCGACCGCCTGGGCGGAAACCTCCGCTTCCGCAGACACCCTGCTCGCGACGAATGCCGGGAGGAGCCCGGCGTGGCGCGCGAGCGCAACCGCAGCGCTGGCGGCGGCGCCCTGCTCCCCGTCGAGCGGCAAAGCGCGGAACGGGCCTTTCATGGGAAAGCGCAAGTCGAGCGCGGGGTCGGCCACCGCCCGCGCGCGCGTTGCGTCGTCATCGCCCTCCCAAGCGATCAGCACCGGCCCCGGCTCCGCCGCCGCGCGTTGGTTGGTGAGCTTCAGCGTCGCCGCTCGCTCGCCCGAGATCAGCAGCGCATGGGGGGCAAGCGCGGCGAACTCACCGTCGGTCAGCGGCTCGATCGCGGCGAGGGTGAGCGCCCCCTCCCCGACGCCAAAGCGCACCGGCCAGCCGCGGCGCAGCGCATCGATCGCGCGCGGGACCGAGCGGTCGTCATGCGGCATCAGAAGGCGAACTCTGTCACGATCGGCACATGATCCGACGGTCGCGTCCAGCTGCGGCAGCATTCGTGGACCTGATGCGCGCGGGCGGCGGGGGCGAGGTCGGGGGTCGCCCACATATGGTCGAGCCGCCGCCCCCGATCGCTCGCTGCCCAATCCTTCGCGCGATAGCTCCACCAGGTATAGAGCCGCTCGGGCGCGGGCACGAAGCGTCGGCCGAGGTCGACCCAATCCGCCGCTGCCTGCAACCGCCCCAACGTCTCGACCTCCACCGGCGTGTGGCTGACCACATCGATCAGCGCCTTGTGGCTCCAGACATCGCATTCGAGCGGAGCGACGTTGAAATCGCCGGTGAGGACGGTCGGCACGCCCAGCCCGCTCGACCAGTCGATCATGCGGCCGAGGAAATCGAGCTTTTGCCCGAACTTTGGATTGACCGCGCGATCGGGGATGTCGCCACCCGCAGGCACGTAGACGTTCTCGATCCGCACCCCGTTTTCAAGGCTGACGCCGAGGTGACGCGCCTCTCCATTGGCCTGCCAGTCGAGCCGGTCGTCGCGTGCGATCGGCACCTTGCTGGCGATGGCGACACCGTGGTGCATGCGCTGCCCGTTGACGATCAACCAGTCGTAGCCCGCCGCCGCGAACAGATCGCGCGGGAAGAGTTCGTCAACGACCTTCGTCTCCTGCAGGCACAGGACGTCGGGCGCCTCCCGCTCGAGAAAGTCGCGGACGAGTTCGGTGCGCGCGCGCACCGAATTGATGTTCCAGGATGCGATGCGGAGGGTGCCGCTCATGCCCCGGGCATTGGCCGAATTGTGAACAACCGACAAGGCGCCGGCGCTCGGCGGGGGCGAAACGGCCCCCGCTCCGAGGGGCAAGTGGAGCGGGGGCCGCGCCTGAGGCCGGAGGGCAGGGACATCCCCCTCGACCAAGCGCCTGCCGTGCTGCCTGATGGGGCTGTCCGGTGGCGCATTGGGGTAGTCGCCACCGGCAGGACCTGCGCGGCACGGGTGGGCTACCCCCCAAATCTGTCGCCTGCATGAACGCAAGAAGCGATGCACGACGAGGCGTGGCCGCGTGGGGGCGGGGTGAGGGGCTGGGTTGGGTACGCGTGTTCGGCTGGAACAGCTATGCGCCGAACAAACGCCGCCAACAGAGCAGCGGCACTCCAGACGGATCACCACCGTGCTCCTGCAAGAGCAGGAGTCCAGGGCGATCAAGCAGCGCGCTGTGCCGCCCTAGGCTCCTGCGTTCGCAGGACCACTGAAGCCACTACCGCCGCGGGCCGCTTTGCGCGGGGCGCGGGTCGCGCCAGCGGAAGGCACTGTCCTCGACCGGCACATTGTAACGGATGTTCGAGAGCCGCACGGTCGTCCGGTTTCGCTGCGCATCGGTCGCCACCCAGCCGTAGAGCCTCAGCCCCGCAGGTCCCGCCGGATCGCGCACGAACGCCATCGAGATCATGCCGTATTCGGGGTGCCGCGGATCGCGCACGTCGACGCTAATCGCGCCCGCATCGCTCGTCGGACCCTGGGTCGCATAGCGGATCAGATTGGCGCCCGGATCGATCAGTACCGCAAGCGGCGAGTTGCGCACCGGCCAACGCTGCACCTGCCGCACCTGATAGTCGATCATGGTCAGCGCACTGCCATCGGCGACGATCAGCAGCGGCACTCCCGGCGCATATTGAAAACGGATGCGCCCGGGCTGCTTGAGCGTCAGCCTTCCGCTCTGCAAACGCCCCTGCCGATCAGTCTGGCTGAAATCGGCGGTGAGACTGCGCGTCGCTTCGAGGTGCCGCTGCACCAGCGCGAGGTCGCCGCTCGGCGTCGCGGGAGCGGAGCGGTTCGCCGGCCCGGCCGCCGGACGCGCCTGCGCCTGCGCGGTGTCCGTGGAAAGCATCGCGATGCTCCCGGTCAGCGCGGTGGCGGCGGCGAGCGCGGTGAGCAGCGGGGGGCGGATGAGTTTCATGGCGATTCCTGTTCTTTACGGCGCGGCGGCTAACGCGCCATGCCTTTGCGCGCTCCATCACGCCAGCGCATTGAACTGCGACTGAACTCGCCGCTCAGCAAGGCGTCAGCCGGTGCCTCCCCGCGTCCTCGCACAAAGTCCTTGCGGGCACGCGCGGCCCCCGCTAGAGGCGCGCCCTGCCCCGGACGCCCGGCCCCGCCGCCGCGTCCGAAGGATCGCCAGAGCGGGCGTAGCTCAGGGGTAGAGCACAACCTTGCCAAGGTTGGGGTCGAGGGTTCGAATCCCTTCGCCCGCTCCAGTCGCCGTCGAACGGCTCCGATCATCGTCATCACCTTGCGCTTGGCGCTTGGAACCTGCGCGCGCCCGGCGCATATGGCGCGGGCAGTCGATGACAAACGGGGATGAGCGGACAGTGGCGACCTTGGGTTTGAGCGCGGACGAACAGGCCGCGGTGCAGAAGTTTCGCGAGAATGTCGTCGAACCATCGATGACCAGCCTGATCGTGCTCGAATTCTGGGCAGAGTGGTGCGGACCCTGCAAACAGCTCACACCCGTGCTGGAGAAAGTCGCTGCCGAATATGCCGGCAAGGGCGTGAAGCTCGTCAAGGTCAACGTCGATGAGGAACCGTTCATCGCGGCGCAGTTCCGCGTGCAGTCGATCCCGACGGTCTACGCCATGTTCCAGGGCCAGCCGGTCGCCGATCTGACGCCCGCGCGCACCGAAAGCGCCTTGAAGTCGATGCTCGACCAGATCCTGCGCCAATTGCCGATCGAGGGCGACGACGCCCGCGCCGACCATGAGGTGGAGCCGCTGCTGGCGATGGGCGAAGAGGTGCTCGCCGCCGGCGATGCCGAGCGCGCTGCCAGTATCTTCACCCAGATCACGGAGGTGGCCCCGCACAGCGCGGCGGCTTTCGCCGGTCTGGCGCGCGCGCGGCTAGCGCTCGGCGATCTCGATGCGGCGGAAGCGGCGATTGCCGGGCTTGACGCTGACGGCGCCAAGGAGCCCGCGATCGCGCAGGTCCGCTCCGCCATCGCGCTCGCCCGCAACGCGCCGCCGCCGGGCGCGCTGGCGGAGCTTGAGGCAAAGCTCGCCGCCGACGCCGGGAATCATCAGGCGCGCTACGATCTCGCCGCAGCGCGCGCAGCGGGGGGTGATCGCGACGGCGCGGCGGACGCTCTGCTGCATATCGTCGCCGCCGACCGCGAATGGAACGAGGGCGCGGCGCGCGCAAAGCTGCTCGAGCTGATCGAGGCGGTGGGGCTCGACGATCCGTGGGCGCGCGCGACGCGGCGGCGTCTGTCGGACATATTGTTCGGCTGATGGTCACCGATGCGGCTTCGACGCGGACGCGCGTGTCGCTGTTTCCGCTGCCCGGCGCGCTGCTGTTCCCCGGACTGCAACTGCCGCTCCACATCTTCGAGCCGCGTTACCGCGCACTGGTCAGCGACGCGCTTGCGCGCGACCGGCGGATCGCGCTCATCCAGCCGCGCGAGGCGGAGGTGAAGGGTGGCCCGCCCCCCGCGCTGTATCAGGTCGGTGCGCTCGGGCGGATCGTCGAAGTGCAGGCGCTCGAGGACGGGCGCTTCAACGTCATCCTCGAAGGCATCGGGCTGTTCCGCGTCCTGCGCGAACTCGACACTGCCACGGCCTTTCGCCAGGCAGAGGTGCGCATGCTGCCGCTCGCGTCGGTGGAGGCAATCCCCGCGATCCTGCGCGTCGCGCTGCTCGATGAAGCACGCGGTTTCGCCAAATGGCTCGGCTATGTCGTCGATTGGGACGGGGTGGAGGAGCTCGACGACGCGACGCTCGTCAACGCGATGGCGCAGATCGTGCCGTTCGATCCGGCGGCCAAGCAGGCGCTGCTCGAAGCGGGCGACCTTCAATCCCGCGCGGATTTGTTGATGCAGTTGATGCGGTTCGCGGTCAGCCAGCCGCGGCCGGGAGACGACGGGCCGCCGGTCCAGTAGCGGTGACATAGGGGGAGCTGCATATGTTTCGTTCGATAATCGGTGCGATCGCCCTGCTGGGTTCCACCCCCATCGCGGCACAAACCGCTCCCCCGCCTTCCCCACCGGCACCGACGCCTGCGGACCGTTTCGCCAATGTCCGCATCGAGGCGCGAACGCTGGCGCCAGGTGTCGCCATGCTCACCGGTGCAGGCGGCAACATGGCGGTCGCATATGGCGACGGGCCGACGCTGCTGGTCGATTCGCAGTTCGCCGCGCTCGCGCCGCGGATCAAGGCGGCGGTCGCAGCGCTTACCCCTCGGCCTGTCGACACGCTCGTCAATACGCACTGGCACGGCGATCACACTGGCGGCAACGCTGCCTTTGCGAGCGACGGCGCGACGATCCTCGCCCACGCAGCGGCGCGTCAGCGGCTCGTGCGCGGGCAGATGCTGCGCGGGCGGCGGTCGCCCCCGCCGCGGCCGCCGCGCTGCCGATGGTGGCGTTGCAGGGGGTGACCCTGCTCTACCCCGGCGGCGGCACGGTGCGAATCGAGCACCACCCCAACGCGCACACCGACGGCGATCTCGTGCTGTGGTTCGAGAGCGCGAACGTCGTCCATGCCGGCGACATCTTCTTCAATGGCGGCACCTTCCCCTTCATCGATCGCGAGTCCGGCGGGAGTGCGCGGGGGATGTTGGCGGCGGTCGAGGCGATCCTCGCGCGCACCAACGACGCGACGCAGATCATCCCCGGCCACGGCCCGCTCGCCCGCCGTGCGGATCTCGTCGCCTACCGCGATATGCTGCGCGACACGATCGCGAGGGTGCGCGCCGAACGGTCTCGCGGGCGGACGCTGGCACAGATCATCGCGATGCGACCGGTCGCACGATGGGATCGGTTCGAGCTGCCGTTCATCAGCGCAGATGCGTTTGTGACGGCGGTCTATGAAGGTGAAACGGCTGTAGCGCCGCGGCCCATCGGTCGGCCGACGCGAAACTAAACGGCCGCACGCCGCGCCGCTAACTCCCCTCCGCCACCTCGGAGCGAAGCTGAGCGATGAGGTCCGCCACTTCACCCAATCGTGACGCTTCCTCGTCGAGGATCGCGGCGAAGGCGCGGCGGCGGAGGCTCGCCACCTCTTCGTCGTCGAGCGCATCGGCTGCGCTGCTCGCCACAATGGCGATCAGCCGTTCCGCGGCGTGGAGGCGGCCCCACAGATAGTCGTTCTCCCGAAACGCGCGGCTGAAGAACGCCCCGAAGCTGTTGAATTGGACGCCCTTCAGCGTCGTCTCCGCGCCGCCGACGCGCAGCGCGACAGCGTCATCGGGGCTGATGCGGTCGATGAGGATCGGGTCGAACTCACCCTCCACCTGCCCCTGCAGCAGCGGCAGGGTCGCCGCGTCGTAAAAGGCGAAGCCCAAATAGGCGTAGAGCAACGCCCGCCGCGATCCCTTGTCGAGGCGCCCCAGCGCGTCGGCGATGCTGGCATCCACCTCACCGTCGATCGTGGCGAGGTCGCGGCGGGCGGCGATGCGGGAGAGGAGCTCGCGCGCATCTGCGGCGTCGGCCTCACCCACCTCCAACCCCGCGCAGCAATCGGTCGCCGCGCGCCCCTCGTAGCGGCCGCGCGCGGCGTAGATCGCGTCGCGCACCTCGTCCTCGCAGGCGATCAGCACATCGCCCTCGTCGCGTTCGGCGGCGAGCTCGTCGAGGCGGCGGGCCATCGCGGACAGGCGACGAATGCGGAAATGCACGTCGTGCGCGCGCAGGAACTCGCCCACCGCAGGCGCCTCCTTGCCCCGACTTTCGAGCCGATCTGCGCCCATCTCGGACGCCGCTCGACCGAGCCGTGCCGCCCACAGCTGGGCATCGCCGCCTGCGGGATCGTGCGCGGCGACGATCCTCGCAAGCTCCTCGATCGTCCCCGCGAGCTTGAGGTGACCATATCCAAGGAAGCCATAGCCCGCCTCCTCGCGCGCGCGGTCCTGCACCGACCGTCGCCAGCTGACGAGGCGCGCCGGCGTCGGCCGATCGAGGAAAAAGGTCAGGCCGAGCGCCGATTCGACGCGCTCCTCCACCTCCGGGCGCATCGCGGCGACGATGCGTCGCATGGTGGCAATGCGTCGGCTCATCACCGCGAGCGCTTCGACATTGTCGCGGATCGGCTGCGACCGCGGGAGGTCGGAGAGCGCTTTCAGGATGGTGCCGAAGAACCCCGGTAACGGCGCGTCGGCGGCCGCCGCATCCACCGCGCGACCGCCGAAGCCGATCGCCGCATGGCCGGGCTTGGGGTCGATATAGACCACGCGACGGTCCACCTCCCGCCGGGCACGCCGCTCCCGCAGCGCCGCAACGGCGGGACCGAAGGGCGCATTGGCAAGCACCGAGCCGTCGATCAGCACCCGGGCCTCGTTATAAGGCAAATCCCCGCCGAAGGCGCGCTGAAGGAAGGCGTCCCGCGCATCCCAGCCCTCCCCCCGCTCCCCCAGCACGCGGTCGAGTTCGTCGATGCGGAACGGCGGAAATGCACCCGGGAAGCTCGCCGAGGCGCGCGCCGCATAGGTGAGCGCAACCGGGTCGAGCGGTGCGGCACTGCCCACGGCATGGCGGAAAGCGAGGGTCACGCGGTGCTCGCTTTCGCGCACGATCGGCGGCGAATTGAGCCGCATCGTGCGCTCCTCCCCCGAATAATCGGTGGCGGTGAGCGCGAGGTCGAGCGGGAGGCCGCCCGGTATCAGCACCGGCCCTTTTGGCCCGCTCGCCATCGCGTCGAATGCGTCGAGCAGCATGTGGCAGAAGCTCGCGCCGCCGAAGGGTGGCTCGAACCAGCGCGCGCGGATGAACTGCGACAGTTTGGCGCCGACCTCCGCCCGCGCCGATCGCTCGACCGTCGCCCTGATCTCTCCACCCGCGCGCGCCGCCCACCATGCGAGCGGCTGCGCCCAGAACTTCGTGAAACGCGTCACTGGCCGCGCGTCGGGGTCGAGCAGTTCGGTGACGTCCGCGCGCGTCAGCCACAGGTCGGTGAGCGGCTCCAGCGACTCGCCATAGGCCAGCGCCCGAGCGAGGAACGCCGCGTTGATACCGCCCGCGCTCGCCCCGGTGAGGATGTCGGGCACCACCCGCAGCCGCAGCGATCCGGCGGCGGCAATGCGGTCGAGAAGCTCGCGATAGACGTCGGCCACCCCGCCCACGGGCGCGTCCCTGTCGAGCGCCAGTCGGCTCGCCCGCGCAAGGTGCCAGACCTCCTTGGTGACGCCGTGCATGTAGACCGCAAGGCTGATGCCGCCGTAGCAGACGAGCGCCAGCCGCAGTTCCTTTTCCCGCATGAGCTCGGCGTAGCATGGCGATGACTGGGTGCCACCCCCCTCGCCTCGCGCCCGACGCGGGGTTAGGGCGGGCGACATGTCGCGCCTTCGCATCGTGCTCGCCACCGGGGCGCTGGGTCCGCTCGACTACCGCGCGCCGCATGGGGTGGAGGTGCCGCCCGGCAGTTTCGTCGAGGTGCCGCTCGGCCCGCGGCGGATGCTCGGCATCGTCTGGGGTGAGGACGACAGCGACGCGCTCTCCGCCGAGCCGGTCGGCGACAATCGCCTGCGCGAGATACTGGGCGTCATCGACGTGCCGCCGCTGCCCCAAGAGTTGATGCGCACCATCGCCTGGACCGCGGACTATTACCTCGCGCCGGTCGGTTCGGTGCTGCGCATGGCGATCCCCTCCGCCGCGCTCGACGTCGGCGGGCGGCCGCAGCCGATCTATGCGCTGTCGGGGAAGGCGCCCACCCGCTCCACGCCGCAACGTGCAGCCGCGATTGAGGCGATCAGCGGCACCCATGGCACGCTCGGCGACCTGCGCGAGCTGTCGGGGCAGAGCGACAGCGTTCTGCGAGGGCTGATCCGCGACGGAGTGCTGGCGCAGGTCGCGCTGACCAGCGACGCGCCCCCGCCCCGGCCGGACCCCGACCACGCCTCCCCCGCGCTCAACGCAACGCAAGGCGCTGCCGCCGCACAGCTTCGTGGTGCAGTCGGTGCGGGGTTCCAACCCTTTCTGCTCGATGGCGTGACCGGCTCCGGCAAGACCGAAGTCTATTTCGAAGCGATCGCCGAAGCGGTGCGGAGCGGGCGGCAGGTGCTGCTGCTGCTGCCGGAGATCGCGCTCACCGAACCCATGCTCAAGCGCTTCGCCGCGCGCTTTGGCTGCGCGCCCGTGGCGTGGCATTCGGGGCTGCGCCAGTCGGAGCGACGCCGCGCCTATCGCGCCATCGCCGACGGCAGCGCCGCGGTCACCATCGGCGCGCGGTCGGCGCTGTTCCTCCCCTACCGCGACCTCGGCTTAATCGTCGTCGATGAGGCGCACGAGGCCAGCTTCAAGCAGGAAGACGGCGTCCACTATCACGCGCGCGACGTTGCGGTGATGCGCGCCAAGTTTGCCGACGCTCCGATTATCCTCGCCAGCGCCACCCCCGCGATCGAGAGCCGCGCGCAAGTCGCCGCGGGACGCTATGCGGAGATCCGCCTCCCCGCCCGCTTCGGCGGCGCGATGATGCCTGACATCGCCGCGATCGACCTGCGCGAAGTGCCGCCCGAACGCGGCGCCTGGCTCGCACCGCCGCTGGTGGAGGGCATCGCCGCGCGGCTCGAGCGCGGGGAGCAGAGCCTCCTGTTCCTCAACCGCCGCGGCTATGCGCCGCTGACGTTGTGCCGCACCTGCGGGCATCGCTTTCAGTGCCCCAATTGCACCGCGTGGATGGTCGAGCATCGCCTCTCGCGTCGGCTCGCCTGCCATCACTGCGGCCACATCATGCCGCCGCCGCGCGTCTGCCCGGAATGCGGGGATGAGGACAGCCTCGTCGCCTGCGGGCCGGGCGTCGAGCGCATCGCAGACGAGGTGAAGCTGCGCTGGCCCGAGGCACGCACCGCCATCGTCACCTCCGACACGCTTTGGTCGCCGGAGCGCGCGGCGGAGTTCGTGGCGGCGATGGACGCGGGCATGATCGACATCGTGGTCGGCACGCAGCTGGTGACCAAGGGCTACCACTTCCCCAACCTGACGCTGGTTGGGGTCGTCGATGCCGACATCGGCCTGTCGGGCGGCGACTTGCGCGCGTCGGAACGCAGCTTTCAGCAGATCGCGCAGGTTGCGGGGCGTGCCGGACGTGGCGACAAGCCCGGCGAGGTGCTGGTCCAGACCCGTGCGCCCGACGCACCGGTCATCGCCGCGCTGATCGCGGGTGACGCGGAAGCCTTTTACGCCGCCGAGACCGCAGCGCGTGCTGACGCGGGGATGCCCCCCTTTGGTCGGCTTGCCGCGATCATCGTGTCGAGCGAGGATGCCGCCGCGGCCGAGGCGACCGCCGTCGCGCTGGGGAAGGCGCGACCGCAGGCCGATGGCGTCGACATCTACGGCCCCGCGCCCGCTCCGCTCGCAATGTTGCGCGGGCGGCACCGGCATCGGCTGCTGGTGCATGCGAAGCGCGCCTTTCCGTTGCAGCGACTGATGCGCGACTGGCTGTCGAGCGTCGACTGGCCCAGCCGCGTGCGCGTCGCGGTCGACGTCGACCCCTACAGCTTCGTTTAGTCACACGCTGCTTGCAGAGGGGCCGGGGCCGGGGCAACCTGCCCGGCACAGAGGGGGTCTCGCAAATGCTGATGCGTGCCATTGCCGGTTTGCTCGCGCTGTTCGGGGCGAGCGTTGCGCATGCCGAATGGCGTGAGGCGCAGACCGCGCATTTCATCATCCGTTCGGACGAGGCCGAACGCTCGTTGATCGAACGCGCGCAGCAGCTGGAGGTGCTGCACTGGCTGATGCGCACCACCACCGGCGCCGACGACAGCGCCAATGGCCAGCGGGTACGCATCTACGTCGTCCCGACCACCATCACCCTGCGCCGCGCGATGGGGGAGACCGGCCCGTCCAACACGGCTGCGGGCTTCTACCGAACGGGTCGCGAAGGACCGATCGGAGTCATCGCCCGCGACCAGGGGGCTCTTGGCAACACCTTGCTCCAGCACGAATATGCGCACCATTTCATGCTGCAATATATGCGCGGACACTTTCCGCCCTGGTATGTCGAGGGCTTTGCCGAGCTTGTCGGCAGTTCCACCTTCGACCGCCCGGGGGAGGTCGCCTTCGGTCGCGCGCCGCCGCATCGTCAGGGCTCGCTGTGGTACGGCGACTGGACCCCGCTCGCCACCATGTTCGCGCCGCGCGATCCCGCCGATCGGCGCGCGGGCAATGCGAGCTATGGGCAATATTGGCTCGTCACTCACTACCTCACCTTCGATCAATCGAGGCGGGGGCAGCTCGCCGATTACCTCTCCCGCCTCGCGCGGGGGGAGACGACGGCGCAGGCGGCGGCGGCTTTCCCCGGCGGGCTGGAAGCGCTCGATCGCGACGCGCGCGCCTACCTTCACGCCAATAGCTTCCGCTACCAGAACGTCCCCATCCCCGCCGCCGCGCAGGTCACGCCCACGATCAGGACCCTTGGTCGGGACGAGGTCGACCTGATGCCCGTGCTCTTTCAGGTCGAGCGCCCCCGCCCGGTGGCGGAGATGGCGGAAGTTGTCGCGCGCACCGCCGAGCTCGTCGCGCGCTACCCCACCAGCGCTCCCGTCGCCCGCGCCCACGCCCTCGCCCTCCTCAGTGCGCAGCGGTGGGCGGAGGCGGAACAGGCCGCCGACGCCACGCTGGCGCTGGCGCCCGACGACGTGCGCGCGCTCACCTACAAGGGGCTCGCGCAGCTCCAGCGCATCGGCGCTACCGGCGGCGATGCGGCCAAGATGGCGAGCGCTCGCGCCGCTCGGCAGTTCATCATCCGCGCCAACCGCCGCGACCCGGAAGATGCGGTGCCGCTGTTCGCCTACTGGGACAGCTTTCGGCTGACGGGAGAGACACCGACCGATTCCGCGCTCGACGGGTTTGCGAAGGCGACCGACCTGCAACCGACGGCGGTCGGGCGTAAGCTGGAACTTGCGCGCGCGTTCATTCAGCGTCGCCGGTTCGCCGAAGCGCGGCCGGTGCTGGAGCCGATCGCCTATTCCCCGCACCGTTCGGGCGCGCAGGCGGCGGCGCTGGCGATGCTTCGCTGGATCGAGGGCGGGGCAGCCACGCCGCCGCCCTCCCCCAACACGCCCATAAGCGGCGACGATAACGGCGAGGCACCGGCTCCCGCCGCTTGATCTGCATCAGCTCCACGATCGGTGGACAAGCGCTCGCGCATATGCTGGCTTCGGTCCGACAGCTTTGGGGGGAGCGGACATGCAGAAGTGTCTAGGTCGACTGGTTGGCGCGGCATTGCTGCTGACGGGCGTTGCCGCACGAGCAACCGAGCTTGAGGCGACGACACCCCACTTCGTCATTGTGGGCGACACCAGCCGACAGGAGATCACCCGATTCGCGCGGCGACTGGAGGCGACGCACTGGCTGATGAAGGCAGCTACCGGGGTCACGCAGGAACGGCCGGGTCCGCGGGTTCGCATCTACCTCGTCCCCAACCGCACCAGCGTCGCGCGCGCAATGGGGCAGCGCAATGCCGGCGATATCGTGGGTTTTTACAACAGCAGTACAGACGGATCCTTTGCGGTGGTGCCGTTGGACGAGGGCGATTTCTCCGCGACCGTGCTGCTTCATGAATATGCGCATCATTTCATGCTGCAGCATATGAACGGCGCCTACCCCGCCTGGTACGTCGAAGGCTTTGCCGAGCTGATGTCGACCGCCAAGATGCGCAACGAGCGGGAGATCACTTATGGCGAAGCCGCGCGGCATCGCGGACCGGAACTGCAATATGCGCAGTGGACCCCGATCGAGCGGCTGATCAATCCCGATCAGCGCGGTTCGTCGCAGGACTTCGAGGCCGCTTACGGTCAATATTGGCTGCTGACCCACTATCTGACGTTCGATCCGTCGCGGCGTGGGCAGCTGCGGCAGTATATCAACGCCATCAGCAGCGGACGGAGCGTTGCGGAGGCGCAGAATGTCTTCACCGGTGGGCTGACGAAGCTCGACCGCGACCTGCGCAACTATTTGCGCAGCAACAGCTTCGCCTACACTTTGGCGCCGGTTCCCGACGGCGCCATCGCCGATCCCGCCATCCGCGATCTTCGCCCGGGCGAAGTGGCGATCCTCACTGACGAACTTCTTTCGCGGCGCGGGATGAGCGCAGAGGAGCACCTGCCCTTCGTCGCACGCGTCGCGGAAGTCGCGCGGCGCTACCCGGACGATCCGGCGGTGCTGTTGCTGCAGGCGCGCCTGCTACGCTGGGCCGACCGCCACGCCGAGGCTCTGGCGGTCGCCACTCGGCTGACGACGCTTTCACCGAACGACGTGGAGGCGCTGGCGCTGCGCGCGACGCTGATGCTGGAGCTCGCGAGCGCCAATGGCGGGACGGTGGCTGCGGCGACGCTCGCCGAGGCGCGTTCGCTCATCGGTCGCGCCAATCGGGCCGATCCCGACCATCCGGCGCCGCTGATCGCCTATTTCCGCAGCTTTGCAATGGCTCGGCAAACGCCCTCCACACTGGCGATCGAGGGGCTTTACAAGGCGAGCCGGATGATGCCGCAGGAGAGCAGTCTCAACCGTCAGCTGATCGATGCGCTGCTCGCGACGCGCGATGTGGCGGCGGCTCGGCCCCTCCTGACCCGCACGGCGTGGGCGCCGCACGCTTCGTGGCACCGGAGCTACGCCGCCCACCTGCTCGGCTGGATCGACGGCGGCGCGCAGGGTGAAGTGCCGTTCGAAGCGGCGCGGCAGGCCGCGGACGCAGCGATGACTCCCGCCCGCCGCGCGCCCGCGCAGCCGCGGGGAAGCTAGCCCCCGCCGCGCTCGCGCTCGAGCAGCGCCTGCTTGCGGGGCGTGCCATAAGCATAGCCGCCTGCACTTCCATCGCTGCGCACGACGCGGTGGCAGGGGATGAGCACGGCAACGCAGTTGGCGCCATTGGCGCTGCCCGCGGCGCGCGTGGCGGCGGGGCGGCCGACCTCTGCAGCGATTTGCGCATAGCTGCGTGTCTCGCCCGGCGGGATGCGCCGCAGCGCTGCCCAGACCGCCTCCTGAAACGCGGTTCCGGCGACGTCGAGGGGGACGTCCGTTGCGTGCGAGGGCGCCTCGATCGCCGCCAACGCCGCCGCGATCCACGGTTCGTCCTGCGATGCCGGGGTGAGCTCGGCATGGGGAAACCGCGCACGTAGCGCCGCTTCATCCTCGTCGAACGAGAGGCGACAGACGCCCTTGTCGGTGGCGGCGATCAGTGCCGGGCCCAGCGAGCTTTGCGCCACCGCCCAGCGGATCGTGACCCCCCGCCCCCCGTCGCGCCACGCGGACGGCGCCATCCCCAGCCGCCGCGCGCTGTCGGCGTAGAAGCGGCTCGGCGAGGCATAGCCTGCCGCATAAATAGCGTCAGTTACGCGCTCCTCGCGCCCGAGCGCCGCTTCCGCGCGGTCGTGGCGCAGCGAGCGCGCATAGGCGGCAGGCGACAGCCCAACCGCGCGAGTAAAGATACGCTGGAGATGCGCGGGGCTGTAATCGGTGGCCGCCGCGAGTTGCGAGAGCGAAGGCGCGCCCTCGCTTGCCACGTCGATCATCGCGCGCGCCTTGGACACCGCCGCCTCGTCGCGGGCCACGCCGTCGGGCTGACAGCGCAGGCAAGCGCGATAGCCCGCTGCCGCCGCCTCGTCCGCGCTGGCGTAGAAGCTCACATGCTCGCGCTTCGGGTGGCGCGCGGGGCAACTGGGGCGGCAGTAGATGTGCGTCGTCCGCACCGCGACCACGAAGCGCCCGTCGGCGCGGCGGTCGCGGCTCTGCCAGGCGGTGAGGGCTGCGGCGGTATCGATCGGCTGGCTCATATCGCGACGTTAGCGCGCACTGCGCGGCGCTTCATCCCGAAGCTTGCGATCAAAGCTCAGGGGAGCAGCAGGCTCGCGTCGCCGTAGCTGTAGAAGCGATAGTCGTGGGCGATGGCGTGCGCGTAAATGTCGCGCATCCGCTCCATCCCCACCAGCGCTGCCACCAGCATCAGCAAAGTCGAGCGCGGCAGGTGGAAGTTGGTGACGAGCCCGTCGACGCTGCGGATCGCGACGCCCGGCTGGAGGAAGATGGCCGTGTCGCCCTCAAACGGTTGAAGCCCGCCCTCCCCCCACGCGCTCTCGAGCAGGCGCAGCACCGTCGTGCCCACCGCGATGATGCGTCCGCCCGCATCGCGCACGGCGTTGAGCCGGGCGGCGGCGGCCGCATCGAGCTGACCCCATTCGCTGTGCATGACGTGGTCGTCGGTGTCGTCGACCTTGACCGGCATGAAGGTCCCAGCCCCGACATGGAGCGTCAGCCGCTCGTGCGCGATGCCCGCCTCCGCCAGCGCCTGCATGAGGTCAGGCGTGAAGTGCAGCGCGGCAGTGGGCGCGGCGACCGCTCCGTCTCGAGTCGCAAACATGGTCTGATAGTCGCTCGCGTCGCGATCATCGGCGGCACGGCGGCGGGCGATATAGGGCGGGAGCGGCATCGTCCCGGCGCGCTCGAGCAGCAGTTCGACCGGTTCTTCGCCGAGGAACGTGACGTCGACGCTGCCATCCTCGCGCCGCTCCTCGACCGAGGCGGCGACCTCTCCCGCAAAGTCGATGCGGTCGCCCGCGTGCAGACGCCGCGCGTTACGCGCGAACGCCTGCCAGCGCCTCGGGCCGAGCCGCTTGTGCAGGGTAAGGCCAATGCGCGCCTCGGCGCGCAGTCCCTCAAGTTGCGCGGGAATGACGCGCGTGTCGTTGAAGACCAGCACGTCGCCCGCCCGCAGCAACTGCGGCAAGTCGCGCACGTGACGATCGACGATCGCCTCCGCCCCGCTCGCGACGAGCAGCTTCGCCGCATCGCGCGGGGAGACCGGGCGCAACGCAATGCGCTCCCCAGGGAGTTCGAAATCGAACAGGTCGACGCGCATGACGCCTCTCTCGCGCCGCTAAATTCGCGCGGCGCGGCCGATCAGTTGCCGGGCGCGGCCTCTTCCGTCGCGACGGGGGCTGCGGGCGTCGGCGGAATCAGCGCGTCGGCGCTCAGCGCGCTCGCGGGCGGGAGCGGGCGTTGGTCGGCCATCACCGATGCCTGCACGATCCGGGTCGGATGCGCAGGCGGCTCGCCCCGCTGGACGCGATCGATGACGTCCATCCCGCTCACTACCCGGCCGAACACCGTGTAATTGCGGTCGAGCGTCAGTCGCGGCAGCAGCATGATGAAGAACTGGCTGTTGGCGCTGTTGGGATTCTCCGCCCGCGCCATCGACAGCGCCCCGCGCACGTGCGGCAGCCCGTTGAATTCGGCGGGGAGGTCCGGAAGCTGGCTCCCGCCGGTGCCATTGCCCTGCGGGTCGCCGCCCTGCGCCATGAATCCTTCGATCACGCGGTGAAAGGTGAGCCCATTGTAAAAGCCCTGCCGCGCCAGCGTCTTGATTCGCTCGACATGCTGGGGCGCTACGTCGGGACGCAGCTGGATGACCACGCGCCCGCCGCTCGACAGATCGAGCGCGAGCATCTGTTCGGGGTTGTTGAGGACCCCTTCCGGCGCGATTGCAGGGGGCGAGAGACGGGCGCTCTCTGCCGCCGTCGCGTCGGCGCGGGCCTGATCGCGGCGCGGGTCGTCCTGCGCCGACAGCGGCGATGCGACGAGCGCGCACAGCGCGGCGGCGACGGACAGGCGGGCAACGGCGAAGCGCATCGAAACAACTCTCTCAACTGACGGCCGGACGGGCCGAAATCCGGCCCGGCGCGATGACGACGGACCGCTTAACCGGTCATGACCCGCGCCGTCCAACGCTTTCCACGCGGGCGTAGAGTTGGCTGGCGACGCGCGGCGGGACAAAGGCGTCGATGCGCCCTCCGAACAGTGCGATTTCCTTGACCAGCCGCGACGCAATCGGCTGGAGCCCGACGTCGGCCATCAGGAACACCGTCTCGATCTCGTCATCGAGCTGCTGGTTCATGCCCGCCATCTGATACTCATATTCGAAGTCGGCGACCGCGCGCAGCCCGCGCACAATCACGCTCGCCCCCTGCGCGCGCGCGAAGTGCATCAGCAGCGCGTCGAAGCTCACCACGCGGATGCTGCCGGGGATCGCGGCGCACTCCGCCTCGACCATCGCGATGCGCTCGTCGAGCGTAAACATCGGCGATTTGGAGGGGTTGGTCGACACGCCGATCACCAGCTCGTCGACCAGCTTGGCCCCGCGCCGGATAATGTCGACGTGCCCCAGGGTGATCGGGTCGAACGTGCCCGGATAGATGCCGACGCGCTTCGTCATCGTCGTTCCCGTCAATGGTCGCGCGCGAGGATGTAGCGGGCGATGTCGCGCAGCAGCTCAGCCTCATCGCCGAAACCGGCGAGGTGTTCGATTGCCTGCGCGACGAGCATCTGCGCCTGCTGGCGTGCGCGGTCGACGCCCATCAGCGAGACGAAGGTTTCCTTCCCCGCCGCGGCGTCCTTGCCGACCGCCTTGCCCGCCACCGCCGCGTCGCCTTCGACGTCGATCAGGTCGTCGACGATCTGAAAAGCGAGTCCGATATCGCGCGCGTAGCCCCGCAGCGGGGCGCGACCTTCCGCCGGAACCTTCCCAAGGATCGCCCCGGCCTCGAGGCACCAGCCGATCAGCGCGCCAGTCTTCATCTGCTGCAGCCGGGTGACGGTGGCGAGGTCGAAGTCCTGACCGTCCGCCGCGAGGTCCATCATCTGGCCCCCCGCCATGCCCATCGGCCCCGCCGCCCGGGCGAGCTCTGCCAGCAGTTCGCAGCGCACGAAGGGGTCGGCATGCGTATCCGCGCCCGCCAGCAGTTCGAAGGCGAACGCGTGCAGTGCATCACCGGCGAGGATCGCGGTCGCCTCGTCAAAGGCCTTGTGCACCGTCGGCTTGCCGCGGCGCAGATCGTCGTCGTCCATCGCGGGAAGATCGTCGTGGACCAGCGAGTAGACGTGGATCGCCTCCACCGCGAGCCCGGCACGCAAAGCGCATTCGGGGTCGACGCCGTACAGACGGGCCGACGCCTCCACCAGCAGCGGGCGCAAGCGCTTGCCGCCGCCGATCGCGGCATGCCGCATCGCTTCGTAAAGCGGCGCTCGCGCATCGGTGGGCACCGGCAGCAGCGCATCGAAGGCCGCATCGACGCGTCGCGCGCAGTCGGCCATCGCGGCGTCGAGGCTGGTCGAGCGCTGCGCCGTGTCGATCATCCCCACGCCCGCAAAGCCGATCAGTTGGCGTCGAACGGCGTGAGGCTCGCGGCCTGACCGTCCTGACCGACGCGAATCTGTTCGATGCGTGCTTCGGCGGCGGAAAGGCGCGCATCGCAGTGCGCCTTCAGGGCCGTCGCGCGCTCGAACAGCGCGATCGCATCGTCCAGCGGCACCTGCCCCGCTTCCAAGCGACGGACGATGCCCGACAGCTCCTCCAGCGCCGCTTCAAAGGTCATCGCCGACACGTCGGCGGCAGGAGCGGTGGGAGCATTTTCGGCCATGATCGCCCGCGTTTTGGCGGGGCGCCCTGCGACGGTCAAGCCTGCGCTTTTCCGCCGAACGGGGGCCTCTTGCGTCACCGCGATGGCTCCCGCAAAGCGCGGGCGATGGTCGCCACCCCCGCCTGGCCCCCGCGCTCGACGCCGCGGCTGTTCGTGTCGGAGCGGCTCGCTGCCGACGCGCTCGTGACGCTCGATCCCGACGCTTCCCATTATGTCGCGCATGTGATGCGACTGGCGGACGGCGCCCCGCTGCTGCTGTGCGACGATGCGACCGGCGAGTGGCTGGCGACCATATCGGAGGTGCGCAAGAAGGCCGTGACCGTCCTAGTGCGCGAGCAGCTGCGCGCGCGGGAGGAGGTGCCGGACCTGTGGCTGCTCGTCGCTCCGGTGCGCCGTGCGCGGTTCGAATGGCTCATCGAAAAGGCGACCGAGCTCGGCGTCGATCGCATCGTGCCGGTGCTCACACGTCGTTCGGTGGTGGATCGGATCAAGCCCGAGCGGCTCAACACCATCGCGCGCGAAGCGGCGGAGCAATGCGCGCGAACCGCGCTGCCCTCGATCGACGAAGCGCGACCTCTCAACGCCGTGCTCGCGGACTGGCGCGCTGGCCGGACGCTCTACTTTGCCGACGAAACCGGGGGGCAGCCGGCGGTAAAGGCTTTTGCGGAAGGCGGACCCTGCGCGGCGATCCTCATTGGTCCGGAGGGCGGCTTTGACCCTGCCGAGCGTGAGGCTGTGCTTGCGCTGAGCGACACGCGCGGCATCGGGCTTGGCCCTCGCATCCTGCGGGCCGAAACCGCAGCCCTTGCCGCTGCAGCGGTGTGGATCGCGGGGCAGCCGCTCTAAGAAACTTCGCGTCGGTGCGGTCCACAAACAGCGGAGCACGCGTTACGCTTCACCGCTCGCCCGATAGCGCTGACTTCTTTACAAATTTTCCACCCGACAGCGCTAACGTTAGCCACGATGGACCAGATCAAGGATTTCGCGCTGCTTCGGTGGGCGGCTCGTCTGCTCGCGACGTTCGCGCTGGCGCTCGCCGCATGCGTGCCGTCGCTGGCGCAGGCCCAAAATTTCCTCAACAATGCGGATGATCCGATCCCGCTTTCGACCAATTGCGCCAGCACGCTCACCCGCACGTTCACGATCACCAATTCGCAGACGATCACCGACCTGAATGTCGGGATCATTATATCGCATACCTACCGCGGTGATCTCAGGATCTGGCTGAGCCATACGCCGGACGGCGGGACGACGACGACGATCCCGTTGATGACCAACATCGGCGGAGCGGCGGACAACCTCAACGTCCTGTTCGACGACCAGGCGACCTCGCTGATCGCCAATCATACCGCGAACGACACCATCCCTGCCGCGCCGGGCAACGAGCCAGCCTCTCCCACGAGCCCCTTCACCTACGCCAGCACCTTCAAGCCGCAAGGCGGCAGCGCCAGCGTCAACGCGATCGCCAACGCCTTTGGCGGACGCGATATGAAGGGAACTTGGGCGGTGAGCGTGTGCGACAGCGCTACGGGCGATGACGGCATCCTGCGATCGGTGCAGCTGATGTTCGCCGATCCGATTGCAGACCTCGCGGTGACTATCACCGACGGTGTGACGTCGGTTGGATCGGGAGGCACCAGCTTCTACACCATCACGGTCACCAACAATGGGCCGAACAACGCCACGGGTGCGGTTCTGCGGATGCCGGTCGCCGCATCGCAGAGCCGCGTCGCCGTCACATGCGGCAATTCGCCTGGCGCCTGCTCGTCCACCACGACACCCACCGTGTCGGAGCTTGAGAACGGCTACGCGCTTCCCACGCTCGCCAGCGGCTCCACCTACCAGATACGCGTGCAGACCGTTGTCACCACGACCAGCACCAGCGTCACAGCCACAGCGCAGGTCACCGCGCCGGCCGGGCGAACGGACAATGTCGGCGGCAACAACAATGCCAGCGACACCAACAGCGTCACCGCGCGCGTTGCGCAAACCCCGCCGACACTGATGTGCCCCGCCGGATCGACCGCTCGGCCGTTCAACTGGCAGCCGAGCAGCTGGCCGGTCTCGAGCACCAGCAACACGATCAACATGGGCCCCGCCGGGCAGACGCTGGTCAGCTTTAGCTTCACGCCGGGGAGCGGCGCCTTTGCTCCGAAAGCTGCGATCAGCTCGTCCAACACGCCCTACATCAGCAGCGCGTTGAGCTTTGGCCTCACGCCTAACCCCAGCTTCCTGATCGTTGACGTGGACTTCGTCGATCAGACCGGAGTGATGACCGGCAGTTACAAGTTTGAAAACCCGATCCCCGGCGCTCAATTCCAGCTGTTCGACATCGACTATTCGGCCAACAGCTGGGCCGACATGGTGACCGTCATTGCGCGCAAGGATGGGGTAAATGTGCCGGTGACTCTGTCATCCGGGGTCTCGAACTACGCCATCGGCAATGTCTTTTACGGTGACGGCGCGTCGAGCGACGCCTCATCCAACGGCAACGCCTGGGTGACCATCACCGAGCCGTTCGACGAAATCGAGTTCATTTACGGCAATCACACGCGCATTCAGACGATCACGTCGCCTGTTGCGCAGTTCATCGCGTGGGGCAGCTTCACCACGATATGCGACCCGTACGCGAACCTGTCGGTGACGAAGGCGAGCAACATCATCGCGACTCCCGACGCGCCTGGCGGGGCGACGTTTGCGACCCCGGGCTCGACCGTGCGCTACTGCGTCACCGTCACCAACAACGGACCGAGCCGCGCCAATGGCGTTGTCGCGACCGACAGCCTGCCGGCCAACGTCACGTTCGTCGCCGGCAGCCTTCGCAGCGGAGCGACCTGCGCCACCGCCACCACGGCGGAGGATGCCGACGACGTGGGTGCGGACGAAAGCGACCCGTTCGGCGCCAGCATCGCCGGGACGGTCGTCACCGGCCGCGCAGCCGCGCTGACCGCAACGCAGAGCGCGGCGTTTACGTTCGAGGCGCTGATTCGCTGACTAGAGCGCGAGCGCACCTGCTCCGCCGCGCCCCGTCCTCGCTGCGTCATATTGTGTGTTCGCATATCCGCGCGCTACGGCGACAGCATGAGCACGCGAACGAGCAACGGCGACAGCCCCACGGTCACTGGCATCGAAGACCTGATCGCGCCGATGGTCGCAGGGGAAAAACTGCGCGAGCTCTGGCGGATCGGCACCGAGCATGAGAAGCTCGTGTACCGCACCGCCGACCATCGCGCGCCAAGCTACGACGAACCCGGCGGCATTCGCGACCTCCTCGACGGTCTCACCCGCTTTGGCTGGGAGCCGGTGGTGGAGGGGGGCAAGGTCATCGCGCTCTCCGGCAGCGACGGCGCCATCAGCCTGGAGCCCGCCGGCCAGCTGGAGCTTTCAGGCGCGCCGCTCGCCAACCTCCACCAGACTTGCGCCGAAACGGGCCGCCACCTCAAGCAGGTGAAGGAAGTCGGCGGCGAACTGGGGCTCGGCTTCCTCGGGCTCGGGATGTGGCCCGACAAGCGGCGCGACGAACTGCCGATCATGCCCAAGGGCCGCTACGCCATCATGCTGCGCCACATGCCGCGCGTCGGCGGTCTCGGGCTCGACATGATGCTGCGCACCTGCACCATCCAGACCAACCTCGACTATGCGTCGGAGGCGGACATGGTGCAGAAGTTCCGTGTCAGCCTGGCGCTGCAGCCGCTGGCGACCGCGCTGTTCGCCAATTCGCCCTTCACCGAGGCGAAGCCGAACGGTTACCTTTCCTACCGCAGCCACATCTGGACCGACACCGATCCGGCGCGCACGGGCATGTTGCCGTTCGTGTTCGAGGACGGCTTTGGATACGAACGCTACGCCGACTATATGCTCGACGTGCCGATGTACTTCGTCTTCCGCGACGGGCGCTACATCGACGCTGCAGGCCTCAGCTTTCGCGACTTCCTGCGCGGGGAGCTGTCGGTGCTGCCGGGTGAGCGGCCGACGCTCGACGACTGGAACGACCACCTTTCCACCGCCTTCCCGGAAGTGCGGCTCAAATCCTTTCTGGAGATGCGCGGGGCGGACGGGGGTCCGTGGAACCGCATCTGCGCGCTTCCCGCGCTGTGGGTCGGGCTGCTCTACGATCAGGGCGCGCTCGATGCGGCGTGGGATCTGGTCAAGGGCTGGAGCATCGAGGGGCAGCAGCGTCTGCGCGACGAGGTCCCGGCGCTCGGCCTCGACGCAACCGCGCCCGACGGACGGCGGCTTCAGGATGTCGCCCGCGACGTGCTCGGCATCGCCAGCGCCGGGCTGACCGCGCGTGGTGAGGTCAACTCGATGGGCGAGACGGAGGCAGGCTTCCTTCGCCCGCTCTACGACATCGTCGAGGCGGGCCGCGTGCCCGCGCAGCAGTTGCTCGACCTCTATGCAGGCGAATGGGAGGGCGACGTGACGCGGGTCTACGACGCCTTCAGCTTCTAGAGCGGCGAACCCTTCGCCGGATCGGGCTCGAGCACGATCAGCGGCCGCTTGCGGCCCGTCAGCCTTGCAAACAGGCGCGGCAGCGGCGCGTGGCGCTGCGCCCAGCTCCAATAGGCACGATAGGCGGGATCGGCGAGGAGGTGCTTCTCCTCGGTCTTGGCGCGCCAGTAATAGACGCCGTTGACCAGCGCGAGCAGCACGCAATTGCGCGCCACCTGCGTCCAGCCCCCCTCCCACGGCAAAAACACGCACGAGGCGAGCCACCAGAAGCTGTTCTTGGCGACATAAGCCGGATGGCGCGTGAACCGATACGGCCCGTGGGTGATGATCCCACGGTGCGTGAGGTTCGAGAAGCGCGGCCCAAACGCGACCGTCGCCCAGGCATACACCGCGGTGAGCGCAACCAGCGCCGCTCCCCACAGCCACAACAGCGGCTCATTGGCCGCGAACCACTGGTGCCAGGGACGGCTGCCCGCCTCATAGTGCAGCACTCCCCCCGGGTTCATCAGGACGAAGGGGGGGTAGCACATCAGCGCAGCGACCCAGCCCATGCCATAGGGGTTGGCGGTGCGGATATGGCTGTCGAGCGGGCGAAAGGTTGCGATATATCCCACCGTCGCGAGGTGCACGTCGACGATATAAAGGAACATGATCGCCGCCGACGCGAGCTCAACCGGCCCCGCAAAGATCTGTGCGGTCGGGCGCTGCACCAGCTCGATGAACAAGCCCGGCACGATCGACAGCATAAATGCGGTGAAGAAGCCTTTGACGCCCCAAGCGCGCCAGTGCCGCCACACCATCTGCGGGTCCGCGCCTTCGCGACCAAGCAGCCATTGGCCGAAATGCCACGACCCGTCGCGAGGATCGGTCATGCGGCGATCGAGCCACACGCAATAAGGGAGCGTCGCGATCAGCAGGAAAGGCAGCGCCCAGCCCAGCAGCTGCATCGCAAAGCGCTGGCCATCCTGCCAATACCATTGAAACGCGCCGTACGCCGCGCCGATCAATGCCCAGGTGACGAACAGCCCCACCGTCTTGACCTTTGCGGTGGCGATCGCGGCTTCGGTCGGTCGCGGGGCCGCATCCCAGTCGATCCCGGTTGACGGGTTGCGATGCACGCGGTCGACGACCCACGACCAGCCCGCCATGGCGAGGCCGCAGAGGACAACGCTCATCAGCGCGCTGTTCGGACCGGCGAGTCCGAAGTGCCGAGCCAGCAGGAACCACCCGACCAGCGTGGCCAAGCCAACGAGGCCGACACCGTTCGATACCGCCGATCGGGGACGCGATTCGGCGTGCTCGACCGCGACAGCAGCGCGGCTTTCTGCGGTAGAGACGAGTGTCACAGCCATTGCCCTGCGCCTCTAGCCCCTAAAGCTCAACAGCCGATGAAGCGGGGTCGCGGCCGCTCCGTGACATAGTTCCAACGGCTCGTCGTGAGTCACTTTCGAGTCGTCGTGGAATCGTTTCAATCGATTCGATCAAGACCCGGTCGCTCGCTAAGCGCCCGCCAACTCTATGATTTCTCCTTTTCGCAAACATCATTTCGTGCAGCTGTCACAATCCCGCCGTCCCTGGTTGGGTCGCTGGGACGGCCTGTTTCGCGACCACGAGATTTTCGTCCGCACCGGCGGCGAGGTCCGCTTCGTCACGCTGCAGGCCGACGTCCAGCGTCGTGCGGCGACCGTCGTGCTGGCGGTCCTGTCGCTGTGGGCCATGGTGACGCTGGCCCTGCTCGGCTGGCAGGCCTTCACGCGGTGGGAGCGGCAGGACGTCATCTCCCGCGCCGTCGCCGTCGCCAAGCTCGAGAGCCGCGTTGAGCGCGAGAGCGGTCGCATCGCAACGCAGGTCGAACAGCTCGCCCGGCGCCAGCAATATCTCGACGCGGCGGTAAAGACCTACCTCGGCGCGGAAGCCGCTACGCCGTCGGCGACCGCCCCCGCCGCCCGCCCTGAAACGTCGGCGCTGGTCGATCATGCCGCGCTCCTCGCGCAGGTCGATGCGGGCCAGCGTGGCACTGCAGAACGGCTGGTGGCGATCGCGCAGAGCCGCGCGGCCCGGGCGGAGGCTGCACTGCGGACCCTCGGCATCTCGCCCAGCGTCGCCGCGCGCGGCGGCCCGCTGCTCGCTCCGTCGCTGCGCG
Source organism: uncultured Sphingopyxis sp. (assembly GCA_936933955.1). Taxonomy (GTDB): domain Bacteria; phylum Pseudomonadota; class Alphaproteobacteria; order Sphingomonadales; family Sphingomonadaceae; genus Sphingopyxis. The sequence goes on from CAKZIN010000050.1 coordinate 29,339, forward strand.
CGCCGCAGGGCGATGCGACCCTCGCGCGGCTCGAGGATGCGCTGACCCACATGGCCGAACTCGAGGAGCTGGTGACCGCCCTCCCCTCCAACCTCCCTGCCGCTCAGATGAGCCTCAGCTCCGCGTTCGGCGTGCGTCACGACCCCTTCAACGGCGCCCCGACGATGCACGCGGGGCTCGACTTTACCGGCGTGCACGGCGAACCGATCCGCAGCGCCGCCCGGGGCGTCGTCAAGTTCGCCGGGCAGATGCAAGGCTACGGCAATGTGGTCGAAGTCGACCACGGGCACGGGTTCGTCACCCGCTATGCGCACTTGTCGGGCTTCACCACTCGCCCCGGCGCGCGCGTCGAAGCCGGCGAGCAGATCGCGCGCATGGGCAACACCGGCCGATCGACCGGCACGCACCTGCATTTCGAGGTTCGGGTGAACGGCACCGCCGTCAATCCGGGCCGCTTCCTGGAGTCCAACCGCCATGTTCTCGAAGTCAAGGCCGACGTCCAGCGCGGACGTGCCAGGCAGCCCGCACCAGCCGTCGGCGCAACCGCAGCCCGCGCAGGCTAGGATGGCCACCGGCGCGCGGCATACGCCCTTCTCCGTTTTCGGCGCGGACGTGGTCATCACCGGCAACGTGTCCGCTACGGTCGACCTGCATGTCGACGGCCGCATCGAAGGCGACCTCGCCTGCGCCAACCTGGTGCAAGGGCCGGAGAGCCTGATCAAGGGCGCGATCGTCGCCGAAAGCGCGCGGCTGTCGGGCACTGTCGACGGGTCGATCAGCGCCCGCGACCTCACCATTCAGGCGAGCGCGCGGATCACCGGCGACGTGATTTACGAGAATCTCACCATCGAGCAGGGCAGCCAGGTCGAAGGGCGCTTCGCCCACCGTCGCGGCGGCGGGCTCAACGGCGCGAAGCCGCAGCCCGCTTCTGTGACCGATCAGACGATGCAGGTTGAGTTGCTGCCAAGCGCGTAACGCTCTGCTAGGGGCGCGCCATGCGCCTTGATGACCGCCATCTGATGCCCGCCGTCCTGCTCTGCGCGACGGCGGGCATTGTCGATGTGATCGCCTTCGTCGGTTTCGGCGGTTTCTTCGCGAGCTTCATGTCGGGCAACAGCACCCGGCTGGCGGCGGCAGTGGCGCGCCCCTCGATCGACCTCGCCATCGCCGCCGCACTCATCGCGAGCTTCGTCGCCGGCGTGGCGAGCGCGACCATGCTCGACCGTCACCCAAAGGCATCCGCGGCGTTGCGGCTGGCGGGGCCGGCGCTGCTGGTGGCGCTGTCGGCGCTGCTCGGCCCTGACGGCGGCACCGCGTCGCTGCTGCTGCTCGCCGCCGCGATGGGCATGCTCAACGTCGCGCTGGGCGATCGCGGAATCGGCCTCACCTACATGACCGGCACGTTGGTGCGGCTGGGCAAGGCGCTCGGGCGTCGCCTCGCTGGCGGAGCGACAGGCGAGCTCGCCGCGCAGGACCTGCTGCTGTGGACGAGCTTCGTCGCCGGAGGCATGATCGGCGCGGGGCTGTTCGCCTGGTCGGGGATGCAGGGGCTGTGGGCCGCAATCGCGACAATGGGAGCGGCGGCGTTGCTAATGCTTTCCGGCGAAGAGCAAGCGCCAGCGGCATCTTCAGACGGGCGCGACTGACCGCCGCCTTCGGCGAAACAGCAGCGCCGCGCCCAGCCCGACCGCTACCAACGACAGCGCGGCCGAGCCGATCAGCAGCGGGTGACTCGTATCCTCTCGCGCCACCGGGTCCATGATGTGGAGCCCCCACGCGATGTCGTACCAGCGCCACAGCCGCGAGCGAACCGCGAGCGTCTCCCCCGTTTCAGCGTCGATGTAGACGTGCAGCCCATTATCGAACCGCACCCGCCAGGAGGGCCGCTTCTTACGCAAGTCCACGGGCGGCGCGTCTGCCGCGAAGCGCTCCAGTCCGACGATGGCGCCGGGCGAACGCAGCGCCGCGCGGGCAAGCGCCTGCGCCTCCGCGCTGCTCACGCTCGTCAACGAAGCGCCAGTGCGCCCATCGAATCGGCCACCCTGGCCATCAGGTGTCTCCGCTACCCAGACCGGGGCACCGCGCTGCAAGACGAGCTTGAGGGTCTTGAGCGGTGCAGCGCTTTGCGGCGCCGTTAGGCCCACGGAACTGATCGCAGGGGGCTCCGCCCTGAGCGCCTCCCCCCGCACATCCTCGATCGAGCGCGCGACCATAAACAGCCCGCTCGCTGTCCATAGCAGCAGCGGAACTGCCACCACCCAGCCGAGCCACAAGTGCCACCTCGCCACGCGCCGCATCATCGCTTCCCCCCTCAAGCGCCCCAGTGACGAAGGGGGCCCTCAGACGTGGATCGGCTTGCCCCTTACCGCCATCGCCGCTTCCTTGAGCGCTTCGGCGTGCGTCGGGTGGGCGTGGCAGGTGTAGGCGATGTCCTCGCTGGTGGCGCCGAATTCCATCGCCAGCGCGGCTTCGGCGATCATAGTGCCGGCGACGGTGGCGATGATCCAAACGCCGAGCACGCGGTCGGTTTCGGCGTCGGCGATCACCTTCACAAAGCCGTCGGGCTCGCGATTGGTCTTGGCACGACTGTTGGCCATCATCGGGAACTTGCCGACCTTGACCGCACCGCGCTCCTTGGCCTGCTCCTCGGTCATGCCGACGCCGGCGAACTCGGGGAGAGTGTAGACGACGGTCGGGATCACCGCGTGATTCACGATGCCGGTCTGGCCCGCGATATTCTCCGCGACGGCGATGCCTTCATCCTCTGCCTTGTGCGCGAGCATCGGGCCGGGCGCCACATCGCCGATCGCCCAGATGCCCGGCACCGTTGTGCGAAAGTCGTGGTCGATCTCCACCTGTCCGCGCTGGTTGACGGAGAGACCCGCCTTGTCGAGCGCGAGGCCGTCGGTGTTGGGCCGCCGCCCGATCGCCACCAGCACCACGTCCGCGTCGAGCGTGGAGGCATCGCCCCCCGCGGCGGGCTCGATCGTCACGCGCGCTTTGCCGCCCTCCACGGCGACGCCGGTGACCTTGGTCGAGGTGCGGATCTCAACGCCCTGCTTCTTGAAGATCTTCGCGGCTTCCTTGCGGACGTCGGCGTCCATGCCGGGAAAGATTTGGTCGAGATATTCCACCACGGTGACCTGCGCGCCGAGCCGCCGCCACACGCTGCCAAGCTCCATGCCGATGACGCCGCCGCCGATGACGACCATCTTTTCGGGTACCTTGGGAAGCGCCAGCGCGCCGGTCGAATCGACTACGACGCCGCCTTCGTTATCGACCTGCACCCCCGGCAGAGGCGTCACCGACGACCCCGTGGCGATAACGATGTTCTTGGCGCGATAGCTCTGCCCCGCAACCTCGATCGTGTCGGCGGCGGTGAAGGCGGCGTGGCCTTTGAGCCAGTCGACCTTGTTCTTCTTGAACAGGAACTCGATCCCGCCGGTCAACTCGCCCACCGCCTTGGCCTTTTCGGCCTGCATCTGGGAGATATCCATACGCGGGTTCTCGCACGAGAAACCGAACTTGGAGAGGTGTCCACCGACCGCTTCCTCGAACAGCTCCGACGCGTGCAGCAGCGCCTTCGAAGGAATGCACCCGACGTTGAGGCAAGTGCCGCCAAGCGTCTCGCGGCTCTCCACGCAGGCGGTCTTGAGCCCGAGCTGTGCCGCACGAATCGCCGCGACATAGCCGCCCGGCCCCGCACCGATGATGATCACGTCGTAGTTGTATTCGTCGGCCATTTCACACCCTCGTGCTCCGGCGGAGGCCAGAGCGTTGGCAGCGTCAGAGCTGCATTGATTTGCTCCTGCTTCCGCAGAAGCACGCCGCTCACAAATCGATCAGCAGGCGCGTGGGGTCTTCGATTGCTTCCTTGACGCGGACGAGGAACGTCACCGCTTCTCGACCGTCGATCAGGCGGTGGTCGTAGGAGAGCGCGAGGTACATCATCGGGCGCACCACGACCTGACCGTCGCGCACCACGGGGCGTTCCTCGATGCGGTGCAAGCCCAGCACCGCGCTTTGCGGCGGGTTGATGATCGGAGTCGACATCAGCGAACCGAACACGCCGCCGTTGGAGATGGTGAAGGTGCCGCCCTGCATCTCCTCCATCTTGAGCGTGCCCGCCTTCGCCCGCGCGCCGAAGTCGCCGATGGTCTTCTCGATCTCGGCAAAGCTCATCGCGTCGGCGTTGCGGACGACCGGCACGACCAGACCATTGGGCGCGGACACCGCGACCGACACGTCGAGATAGTCGTGATAGACGATCTCATCGCCTTCGATCGCGGCGTTGACGGCGGGCACATCCTTCGCCGCGAGCGCCACCGCCTTGGTGAAGAAGCCCATGAAGCCGAGGCGGACCTGATGCTTCTTTTCGAAGAGGTCCTTGTACTTGGTGCGCGCTTCGATGACCGCGCTCATATCCACGTCGTTGAAAGTGGTGAGCAGCGCCGCGGTGTTCTGCGCTTCCTTCAGCCGCTTGGCGATGGTCTGGCGAAGGCGTGACATGCGCACGCGCTCCTCGCGCCGCTCGCCCTTAGGAGCAGGCGCCGTGGCGGTCGCTGCGGGAGCGGGGGCAGCCGCGGGCGCCGCAGGAGCCTTCGCGGCGGCCTCGATGTCCACGCGGGTCACGCGACCGTCGCGACCGGAACCCTGAACGCTCGCGGGGTCGACGCCCGTTTCCTCCGCTGCGCGCCGCGCCGAGGGGGCGAGG
>CAKZIN010000051.1 GCA_936933955.1 uncultured Sphingopyxis sp.
TACATCGGCTGGGTGCGCGACAGCGCCGCGCGCGCGCGGCATGCGCCGCCGGGGCTGGAGGGCGCCGCGCTCGACGCGTGGCTCGACCGCTTTACCGACCGGCAGGGGCAGGGTTTCGCGGCCCGAGCCGCGGCGTTGGACGCCGCACGCTCGCCGATCGACATGGTGCAACGCGCGGGCGAACTTGCCCGCTGGAAACAGGAGATGGCTGCGTGACCCCTCAAGACGTGGTGGCCTGGGGGCGCGCCCTCGATGCGAATCTGACGCGAGCGATCGTCGGCCAGCGCGCCAATGTCTCACGGCTGGCGGTGGCCCTGCTGGCGGGCGGGCACGTGCTGCTGGAGGGGCCGCCGGGTACCGCCAAGACGCTGCTCGCGCGCTGCTTTGCGCGGGCGGTCGGGCTCGATTTCGGGCGCATCCAGTTCACCCCCGACCTCCTCCCCGGCGACATCCTCGGCGCCAATCTGTTCAACTTTCAGACGTCGCAATTTTCGCTGACGCGCGGGCCGATCTTCACCGAACTGCTGCTGGCGGACGAAATCAACCGCACCCCGCCCAAGACGCAGGCCGCGCTCCTCCAGGCGATGCAGGAGCGGCAGGTGACGCTCGACGGGCAGACGCACGCGCTGTCCCCCAACTTCACCGTCATCGCGACGCAGAACCCGATCGAGAGCCAGGGCGTCTATCCGCTGCCCGAAGCGCAGCTCGACCGCTTCCTGTTCAAGCTCGCGGTGCCCTACCCCGACGCCGCGGGGGAGGCGCGTGTGGTGCTGGCGCACAGCCGCGGCGAAGCGCAGCCGACGCCCGAAACGCTGGGCGTCGAGCAGGTCAGCGACGGCGCCGCGCTCGCGACGCTGCGCCGCGCGGTGGCGGAGGTGACGCTTGCCCCCGACATCGCCGACTATATCGTCGCGCTGGTGCGCGCGACGCGCGAGTCGGCGGAGATCGTCAGCGGCGTCTCCCCCCGCGCAGGCGCGATGCTGGCCCGCGCGGCGGCGGCGCAGGCGGCGCTCGAAGGGCGCGGCTATGTCGTCCCCGACGACGTGCAGACGCTCGCCCCCGACCTCTTCCGGCACCGGTTGATGCTGTCGGCCGCGGCGGAGATCGACGGGCGCACCAGCGACGCTGTGGTCGCCGACATCGTCGCATCGGTCGCCGCGCCGCGCTGAGCCGATGGTGCGCGCCGCCCCCCTCCAGCGCGAGACACGCCCCGCGCCGATGCTCGCCCCCAGCGGGCTGGCGCTGCGGCTGTTTGCGTTGGGGGTGCCGATGGCGTTCGTGCTGCTGCTCGCCGCGCCCGCGCTGTGGTGGGTGGCGCCGCTATGGAGTGCGGGGGTGCTCGGCCTGACGCTCGCCGACGGTCTCCGCGCCGGCGCGCCGCGCGACGTCGCGCTGATCCTGCCGGGGGAGGTGGGGGTGGGCGACCCCGTGCCTGCGCAACTGCGCATCTCGGGTGCCGCCCCGCTCCGCCGGTTAAGCGCGCACCTCGCGCTCGATCCGGCGCTCGCGGACGGAGGGCGGGTCGAGCTTTTCCGCGCCGATGAGATGATGGCCGCGACGCTCGTGCCCTCGCGTCGCGGGCGGTTCGCGGTGAGCGCGGCGTGGCTGGCGTGGGTCGGGCCGTGGGGCCTCGCGCGACGCGGTGCGGTGTGGCCGCTCGACCGCAGCGTCGCGGTGCTGCCCTCGGTCCGCCGCGCGCATGAAGCTGCGCGGCGCTGGTTCGACGCCGACGCGCTGCTCGGCCAACGGCTGGTCGCGCGGCTGGGGGAGGGGAGCGAGTTCGAAAGCCTCGATCGCTACCAGCCGGGGCTGGAGGTGCGGCGGATCGACTGGAAACAGTCGGCGCGGCACACCGAACTGCTCGTCCGCCAGTTCGAAACCGAACGCGACGCGCGCATCCTGCTGCTGATCGACGCCGGGCGGACGATGACCGACCCGCTGCCGCTGCCCGATGGGCGCATCGGCACCCGCCTCGACGCGAGCATCGCCGCGGCGCTGGGCTTTGCCTATGTCGCGCTGCGATCGGGCGACCGCGTGAGCTTTGGCCATTATGCCGCGCGCCCGCGCATCGAGCCGCGGCAATATACGCGTCCGAACGAGCTCAACGCGCTGCGCCGCGCGGCGGCTGAGGTGGATTACGCATCGGAGGAGAGCAACGTGACGCTCGGCCTCGCCACCGCAGCGAGCCTGCTCAAACGCCGCACGCTGATCCTGCTGTTCACCGAAATCACCGACGCCGCGGGCGCTGCGCTGATGATCAAGGGGGTGGCGCGGCTGGTGCGCGAACATCTCGTCATGCTCGTGCTGCTCGCCGATCCGGCGGTGGAGAGCGTGGCGGATGCGACCCCGCGCAGCGTCGACGACGTGGCGCAGGCGACCATCGCCGCCGACCTCCTGCGCGACCGGCGGCAGGTGATGCTGCGGCTGCGGCAGATGGGAGCGATCGTGGTCGAGGCGGGGGCCGACGGCCTGACCGACGCGCTCGTCCAGCAATGGATCGAGATCAAGCGGCGGGGGCGGCTGTGACCGTTGCTGCCTCAGCCCATACCGATGCGGTGCGCTACGACGCGCGGCTGCTGCGCGCCGAACATGGCGAGGCATGGGCGGAGTTCGAGCGGCTGCTCGGGCGCATCGAAAGGGGGCGGATGGGCGGCCTGTCCGATGAGGAGATGCTGGCGCTGCCGCGGCTCTACCGCGAAACCCTGTCCTCGCTCAGCCTCGCGCGCGCGACCAGCCTCGACGCCGCGCTCAACGCCTATCTCGAGGGGCTGGCGCGGCGGGGCTACTTCCTCCTCTACGGCGTGCGCGAGCGGCGGCGCACGCGCATCGCCGATTTCTTCCGGCACGATTGGCCCGCAGCGGTGCGAGCGCTGGCCCGCGAGGCCTGCGTCATGGCGCTGCTGTTCTTTGCCGCCGCGCTAATCGCGGTGCTGGTGCTGCAACAGGACCCAAGCTGGTACGCGAGCTTCATTCCGGAGGGGCTCGTCGAGGGACGCACGCCCGAAGCGACCGCCGCGGAGCTTCACGACACGCTGTTCGCGGCGGGAAAGAGGGAGCTCGAACTGTTCGCGACCTTCCTCTTCACGCACAACAGCAAGGTCGCCTTTACCGCCTACGCGCTGGGTGTGCTGTTCGCGGCCCCGACCGCGCTGCTGGTGGGCTACCAGGGGTTTCCGCTGGGCGCGCTGTTCTGGCTCTACGACCGGCACGGCATGGGGCTCGACCTGATTGCCTGGATCATGATCCACGGCACCACCGAGCTGCTGGCGATCTTCCTCGCCGGTGCCTGCGGAGTGCGGATTGGCCTTGCTGCAATCTTCCCCGGCGGGCGACGGCGCCTCGATGCCGCGCGCGATGCGGGGCGCTCCACCGGCGCGGCGATGATCGGCGTGATGCTGATGCTCGGCGTTGCCGGACTGCTCGAAGGGCTCGGGCGGCAGCTCATCACCGACACCGCGACGCGACTGCTGATCGGGGGCGTGATGCTCGCACTGTGGCTCGCCTATTTCGCGCTGGTCGGCCGGGGGAGGGGCCGCGCGTGATCCTGCTCGCGACCCTGCTGCTGGTGGTCGTGGTGAGCTTCTTCGCCTTTGCCAAGCTGCGCCGTCCTGGCGGGCAAGTGCGCGAACGCCCCTCCAAGCTGCGCCGCCTGCTCACCCCCGAAGGAGTCACGCTCGACCTTGAGATCGGCTCGGCGGCGACGCGGCTGGTGGCGCTGATCTTTGACCTTGCCCTGCTTTACGGGCTGATCCTGATCGTCGTCATCGCACTGGTGGTCGGCGGTTTCAGCATTGACGACAACCTGCGCGAGGAGGTCGCCATTGTCCTGCTGCTGCTGGTGTTCGCGCTGCGCTACTTCTGGTTCATCGGGTTTGAGGCGGGGCCCCGCGCCGCGACGCCGGGCAAACGCCTGATGGGCCTGCGCGTCGTCGCGCGCGACGGCGGCACGCTCGATTTCGGGGCGGTGGTCGCACGCAACCTCATCCGCGACCTCGAGCTGATGCTGCCGCTGTCGGTGCTGTTTTCCGAAATCGGTGACGGGTTGTTCGACAGCGGACGCTGGATCGCCGGGTCGGTGCTGACCTTCCTCATCGCCGGCGCGCTCCTGTTCAACCGCGACCGCATGCGCATCGGCGACATCATCGCGGGCACCTGGGTGGTGGTCGAGCAGCGGCGCAAGATGGCCAGCGACCTCACCGACGATCAGACCGCGCGCGATGCACAGGCGCTCGCTTTCACCCCGGCCGAGCTCAGCGTCTATGGCGTCTACGAGCTGCAGACGCTGGAGACGCTGCTCCGGCGTAAGGACGCGAAGCAGGAGCGCGAGGCGGCGGACGCGATCCGGCGGCGGCTGGGGCGCCCGCTGGTCGGCGACGACCGCGCGTTCCTCGAAGGCTACTACCACGCCGCGCGGATGCACATGGAGCGCGAGCTGCTGTTCGGCGCGGCGCGCGCGGACAAGCATGCGCGCCGCTACGGCGATGCGCGCGGCGGCTATGCGACGCCCCCCGGGGCGGGGGCCGGCGCGCGGTGACTTACGCGCCCTCCGCCAGCGTCAGCGATGCGGTCGCGACGCGTCGCTCTGTTCGCGCCTTTACCGACGAGCCGGTCGACGATGGCGTGCTGGCGGACGTCCTCGCCAAGGCGGGGCGCGCGCCTTCGGGGGGCAATCTCCAGCCGTGGGAGTATGTCGTGCTCACCGGCGAGCGGCGGCAGGCGCTGATCGACGCGGTCGCGGCGCGGCAAGCGATGGGCCTCGCCGGGATGGAGGTCGAATATCCGATCTACCCCCCGGACCTCCCCGATCCGTGGGAGGCGCGGCGGCGCGGGGTGGGCAAGGCGCTCTACGATGCGATGGGCATCACGCGCGAAGACCGCGAGGCGCGCGATGCGGCGATGCGCGCCAACTTCACCGGTTTCGGTGCGCCGGTGCTGCTGATGCTCGCGACACCGCGGCTGATGGGCCCGCCGCAATGGGGCGACATGGGCATCTGGCTCGGCACGGTGATGCTGCTGTTGCGTGAGGCGGGGCTCGACAGCTGCCCGCAGGAGGCGTGGGCGATGTACGGCGCAACCGTGCGCCGCGCGTGCGGCTGGGGCGAGGATATGATCTTCTGGACCGGTCTCGCCATCGGCCACCGCGACGCGGCTGCGGCGGTCAACAACTTCCCTGTGCCGAGGCGCGACGGGTCGGCCTGACCGCCGGAGCGCGGCGTGAGCGTTCGCGCTCCTCCCGAACCACAAAAGTCGATCGCTACTCAGTGACCGAGACAGAAAAAAGGGGGCGAAGCCAGCGCTTCGCCCCCCGATTTTTTGCTGGTCTGCCCCGATCAGAAGCGAACCTGCACACCCGCATAATAGTTGCGGCCGCGGATGTTGTAGATCGAGCTGCCCGCGCCGGTGCCGGTCGTGCCGAGCGGCGGAAGTTCGTTCAGCACGTTGTCGACACCCACGTAGAAGCGGCTGTTGCGGCCCCGCTCGCTACCACCGATGTTCCAGCTGAACTGGATGTTGTGGTAGAAGATACCCGGATACTTCAGCGTGTCGAAGTTGTCCGTGTTGAACGGCGGGCACAGCGTGGTCGTGCCGCTGGTCGTGCAGCCCGGGGTGAAGGTGTTCACGTCCTCATAGGCGCCGAGGTACATCGGCCCGATGTAACGCATCACATAACCCAGGGTGAACGGCCCGCTGCTGAGGTCGAGGTTCAGGCGAAGCTCGTCCTTCGGATCGCCCAGTTCTTCGAGCAGACGGTTTTCCAGATCCGGGAAAGTCGGGTTCTGGAAGTTGCTGTTGCGGAACTGGTGCGACCAGATCACGCGCGCGCCGAGGCGGACGTCGCCACCCAGGCTGCGGCGATAGGCCGCTTCGAAGTCGATGCCTTCACGAACACGACGGGCGAAGTTCTGCGGACCCGCGACCAGCGTGTTGTTGAGGATCTGACCCGGCAGTTCGCCGTTTGGACCAGCCGCACCCGTCAGGTTACGCTGAAACACCGAGCACAGCGGGCTCGAGAGGTTCGGCGAGTCATAGCAGGAGTTGACGATGGTCTGCGCCGCCAGCGTGGTGATCACGTTGCGGACCGTGATGTTGTAATAGTCCACGGTCAGCGAGAAGCCCGGCAGGAAGCGCGGAGTGAACACGCCACCGATCGTCCACGAGTCCGAAGTCTCCTCGAGGAGGTTCGGGTTCGAGCCCGAGATGATGCCCAGCGAGTAACCCGCCAGCGGCAGGTTGGCGCGCTGCGCCGCCGACAGCTGGCTGGTGCAGTTCGCGTTGCGAACCGGGTTACCACCGATGCTGTTGGCGTTGCACGGATCGACGAAGCCGTTGGCGAAGTTCGGGATGGCGGGGAAGCCATATTCCGTCACGTTCGGCACGCGCACCGCACGGCCGTAGTTGCCGCGGAAACGCAGACCGTCGAACGGAACCCACTCGGCGCCAGCATTGTAGCTGAGCACCGTGCCGACGGCGGTGTTGTAGTCCGACAGACGCGCCGCACCGCTCACCGTGAATTCCTGAATGAACGGAATGTCGGCCAGCAGCGGAATGCGGATTTCGCCGAAGACTTCCTTGATCTTGGTCGCCGGCGGATCGACGTCGCCCAGGAACACCGAGTTCGAAATGCCGGTGTCGGCCGCATCGTCGCTGTCGTTGAACACCTTTTCCGCGCGGTATTCGCCGCCGAGCACGAAGCTCACCGGACCGCCCGGCAGGTTGAGGAACCCGCTCGTGTCACCCGCGACGAAGGCCGTCACGTCGAACTGGCTGATCGACGAACGGTTGAGGATCGGCTGACGGAAGTAAGCAACCGCCGCCGAATTGTCCGCCGCGCCGAACGGGTTGTAGGGAACGCACGCCGCAATGTCGGCAGCAAGCTGCGCGGCATAGGCGGTGCTGCCCGCCGGTCCGACCGCTGCAGCCGGATCGAACTGCGAACGGCACTGGATCTGACCGGTCACCGGGTTGCGAGCGGCGTCAAGCGACAGGAAGAAACGCTGACGGTTCACGAAGCCGCGCATGTCCGCAGTTTCGTTGAACTCGCCGTAGTTGGCCGACACTTCGTAGCGCCAGTCGTCGTTGAACGTGCCACGCAGGCCGCCCACCACGCGCCAGGTTTCGCGCGTGAAATATTCGTCGCGATCGGGCGAGTCGGTGAGGTTGCGACCGAACAGGAAGCGATAGTCACCGTTGGCGATGGACGTCCGCTCCGCGGCAGTCAGCGGACGGCAGGTCGTCGCCGTGATGGCGTTACCACGGTTGAACCCGCAACCCGAGGCGAGGATCGCGTTGGCGATCGTCTGGCGAGCGGCAGCGTTCAGGAACGGGTTGTCGAGGCGCGGGTTGAGGCGCGCATCGTTGCCGAGCGAGGCGCCCGACCCGTTGAGGAACGTCGGCCCGAGCGCGTTGCCCACCGCGTTGATATGGACATACTTCGCTTCGACGAACGCTTCGGCGGCCGGCGAGAATTCGTAGTGGCCGAGCACGTTGAAGTTGTAGCGTTCGTTCGACGGCAGCACCGACAGCTGCGTGCCTTCACGGCCGGTCTGGCCGTTGCCGCCCACGATCGACCCGGTCGGGCCGGCACCGAAGCGCGTACCCGTCTGCGGCACCAGCGTGCCGTTTTCGGTGAAGATGTAGTTGCAGTTGAACGCGGTGCCGTTGGCGTTGGTCGGACCGTTGTTCGGCGCGGTGCCGACGCCGCACGCCGGGTTCGCGGCGCTCTGCAGCACCGGCACGATGCCGAAGCGGTGGATGGTGGTGCTGCGGAAATCGCGCAGGAACACCGCGTCGGGGAAGCCGTCGCTACCGTTCGGCAGGCCACCGCTGTCGAGGTCGACCGTGCCGAAGCCGTCGACGCGACGATACCACGGAATCTGGGAGGCGTAGATGCGCTCCTGACGGGCATATTCGCCGTGCACGGTCAGGTTGGCGCGACCGTCGGCAAAGTTGCGACCCGCCATTAGCGAGACGTACTGGTTGCCACCGAAGCCGCGCTCCGAAACGCCAGCCGCCGCACGCGCCTGAACGCCGTCGAAGTCGCGACGCAGCACGAAGTTGACCACGCCCGCGATCGCGTCCGAACCGTACACAGCGGAGCTGCCGCCGGTGATGACTTCAGCGCGCTCGATCAGGTCGTTCGGGATCGTGTTGACGTCAACCGACGATGCGTAGTTGAGGATGTCCGACGCGACGTGACGGCGACCGTTAACCAGCACCAGCGTGCGGACCGTGCCGAGACCGCGCAGGTCGAGCAGGTTGAGGCCGGCGATGCCGACGCCGGCGCCCGGGTTCTGCTGGGCAAAGGTGCTGCGCAGCTGGGGCAGGTCGTTCAGCGTGTCGCCGACGTTGTTCTGACCCTGGTTGAAGAATTCCTCGCCGCTGATCGCGGTGATCGGCTGCGGCGCTTCCACACCCGGGCGCGCAATACGGCTGCCGGTCACGACGATGTCGCCACCCTGCGATTCCGACGTCGTCTCAACGGTCGACTGGCTCGACTCCGTGGCCGGATCGTTCGTTCCCGTCGTCTGCGCAAAGGCCGGAGTGGCCATCAGCGCAATGACGGCGGTCGTCAGGGTGAGTCCCCGCTTCGTCATATTCATCGTCCATTCCCCTCAGTGCCGAAATGGTTCGGCGCCCAACATTTGGCTTATTGGCTGGGTTATTCCCACCGCGCGAAGTCTGGCTTCACAGGCGGCTTCGATCTGCGACTACCAAGGTTACCCCGCGCTCTTCAAATTACTCCGCGCGCTTTTACCAAGTTTCTTCGCGACTGTTGCCGATTGGCCACTATGGCGGGGCGAGGCGTGGTGGGCGCGCGTCGCGGGTTTGCGCATGGACCGCGCGCGCATATATGCTGCGCCAGCGTCGGTGCGGCCGGCGCATCGCGACAACCACCCAGGAGACAGTGTTATACGTCCGCCGATGATGCGCCGAGGCATGGCGCCCCCGCCCCCCCGGAGCGGCCCGCGTTTCAATCATTTCATCACCGTGCCCAAGGTGCGCGTGATCGACGAGAACGGGGAAAATCTGGGCGTCCTGCTCACCGCCGAAGCGATCGAGCAGGCGGCGGACGTGGGGCTCGACCTGGTTGAGGTGTCGCCCAACGCAGACCCGCCGGTGTGCAAGTTCCTCGACGTCGGCAAGTTCAAGTACGAGGCGCAAAAGAAAGCCAACATCGCGCGCAAGACGCAGAAGACGCAGGAGATCAAGGAGATCAAGATGCGTCCGAACATCGACGACCACGATTTCGATACCAAGATGAAGAAGGTCGTCGATTTCCTCGAGGATGGCGACAAGGTGAAGCTCACCATGCGCTTTCGCGGGCGTGAGATGAGCCACATGCAGCTGGGGCTCGACGTGCTGAAGCGCGCCGCCGACCAGGTCGCGGACATCTCCAAGATCGAGGCGCATCCCCGCACCGAAGGGCGCCAGATGCTGATGGTCATCGCGCCCAAGGGCTGAGTCGCCGCATGCACGGCGCGGGTCCTCTGAGCCCGTGTTGGCGCATGACCGAACAGCTTGCGGCCGCGTCGGCTGGCAGTCGACGCGCCATCGGCTATGATTTTGGCGAATCATGCGATCACCGGCGAGTGGGGAGGGGTTTGATGTCGACGATCCTCATCCGCGCGTGATCGATTTCGGCGCCATCGACTGGGCGGCGCTGCTGCCGTTCATCGCCATCGGCTTTGCCGCGCAGCTGGTCGACGGTGCGCTCGGCATGGCGTTCGGGGTCATCACCTCGACGCTGTTGGTGGGGGTGATGGGGGTTCCCCCCGCCACCGCGTCGGCGCGGGTGCATGTGGTGGAGATTTTCACCACCGGCGTTTCCGGCATCAGCCATCTGATCCACCGCAACATCGACGGGCGTCTGTTCCTCCGGCTGTTGATCCCCGGCGCGATCGGTGGCGTGACCGGCGCCTATCTCGTCAGCCAGATCGCGGGGGAGATCGTGAAGCCGATCGTCCTCGCCTATCTGATCGGGATCGGGCTGTTCCTCCTGTGGCGCGCCGCCAAGCATAAGCTGGAGGTCAAGGACCCGCGCATCGTCGCCCCGCTGGGGCTGCTCGGCGGCTTCCTCGATGCGGCGGGCGGCGGCGGTTGGGGACCGGTCGTCACCTCCAATCTGCTGGTGCAGGGGGCGGAGCCGCGCAAGGTTGTCGGCACCGTCAATTCGGTCGAGTTCCTGCTGACGCTGGTCATCTCGATCACCTTCATCACCCAGCTTGGCATCGCCGACATCGCGGGAGCGACGCTTGGCCTGCTGATCGGTGGCGTGCTGGCGGCCCCCGTGGGCGCCATCGTCGCCGGCCGCCTCCACCCGCGGCTGATGCTGGGAATGGTCGGCACGGTGCTGGTGCTGACCAGCAGCTACGGCCTCTACCGCGCGCTGATGTGAGCGGCTTCGCGCTCTGGTCCGAGACGAAGTTTCGCCGCATCGCAACCGCAGGGGCGGGATCCATGGTCAGGGCGACCCCATTCGGCGACACGCGCGCAGGGGAGTGACGTGCGCCCCGCATCGGCGCTAGTGGAGGCGCCATGACCCGCGTCCACCTTAGCGCCACGGGGCTTTACACGCCCCCCGACAGCATCTCGAACGAAGAGCTGGTTGAAAGCTTCAACGCCTACGTCGCGCAGCACAATCGCGAGCATGCCGACGCGATCGCCGCCGGACACCGCGCCGCGCTCGAGGAATCGTCCACCGGCTTCATCGAAAAGGCGAGCGGCATCCTGGCGCGCCACGTCGTTGACAAGGCGGGGGTGCTCGACCCGGCGGTGATGCGCCCGCGCGACCTCGAACGCGGCAACGAGCAGCTGTCGATCATGGCGGAGATCGGCGTCGCCGCAGCGCGAGAAGCGCTCGACCGCGCGGGCCGTGACGCGAGCGAGGTCGACGCGGTGCTGTGCGCGGCCTCCAACATGCAGCGTCCCTATCCGGCGATGGCGGTAGAGATTCAGGACGCGCTCGGCATCGCGGGCGGGGAGGGGCGCGACGCCTTTGCCTTCGACATGAACGTCGCCTGCTCGTCGGCGACCTTCGGCATCCAGACCGCCGCGGACATGATCCGTTCGGGCAGCGCGCAGAGCGTGCTGGTGGTGAGCCCGGAGATCACCTCCGGCCACCTCAACTGGCGCGATCGCGACAGCCATTTCATCTTCGGCGACGTCGCCACCGCAGTGCTGGTGGAGAGCGCGGAGCGGGCAGCGGGCGGCGGTTGGGAGGTGCTCGGCACCCGCCTCAAGACGCAATTCTCCAACAATATCCGCAACAATTTCGGCTTCCTCAATCGCACCGACCCCGACCGCCGCGACGATGCCGACAAGCTGTTCGTCCAGGAAGGGCGCAAGGTGTTCAAGGAAGTGGTGCCGATGGTCAGCGCCATGATCCTCGCCGAACTCGAACGGCTGGGGCTCGAAGGTCAGGCGCTGCGGCGCATCTGGCTGCATCAGGCCAATGCCAACATGAACCGCCTGATCGCGCAGCGTGTGTTCGGCCACGAAGCGAGCGAGGACGAGAGCCCGACGGTGCTCGACACCTACGCCAATACCTCGAGCGCAGGGTCGATCATCGCCTTTCACAGGCATAGCGACGATCTGGCAGCGGGCGATCTCGGGCTGATCTGCTCGTTCGGCGCGGGCTACAGCGCGGGCTGCGTCACGGTGCGTAAGGCGGGTTGAGCGCGACGCTTTCGCAGCTCAGGCGATTGCTTAGGAAACTGCCTACACCTACATAAGGCGCATGGCGGCGCGCGGCGATCAGCGACGGGGAGCGTCCGGTGAGGTCGGCTCCCAACCCCGCGGACGGGGTCGGCGGCGGCTGGTCTCGCCTCCGCTGACGCTGTCGCCCGCAGCGCGTGGGGATGCGCGGGTCGCGCTCGAGGAGGCGGCGGCGCAGCGTAGGGTCGACTGGCGTCGCCTCAGCCTCGCGATCGGGCGCAATGCGGCCTATATCCAGCAATATCTACGACGCGGCACCCCGCGACGGCTCGACGAGGACGACCGCGCCGCGCTCGCCGCCTATCTCGAAATGGACGAGGCGCTGTTGCGCGATGGCGCGCGTGGTGGGGCGGCGGTGCCCCCGGCGCCCCTCGCGCCCCGCCCACGCCCCGACGATCGGGTGGCAGTGGCGCGGCTCGACCTGCGCGTCGCCGCTGGGGCGGGACGGCAGGGCGATGCGGAAGCGCCGACGCAGCATCTGGGGCTCAGCCGCGCGGAGCTGCGTGCGCTGACCCGTTCGCCGCCGGAGCTCCTGTCGGTGGTGGTGGTAGAGGGCGATTCGATGTGGCCGACGCTGCTCGACGGCGACCGCATCCTTGTCGACCGCGGAGCGACGGCGCCGCCCCGGCGTGAGGGGATCTACGTCATCCGCCGGGGCGAAGCGCTGTCGGTCAAGCGTTTGCGCGGGGCTGGCGCGGTGGAGGGAACGCTCGCCGTCGTATCCGACAACGCCGCCGCCTATCCGGAGGAGCCCGCCGTCCCGCTCGCCGAACTGGCGATCGTCGGCAAGGTCATCTGGCTAGCCCGCGCGCTGCGGTGACGGCCAGTCTGGACGAAACCTCTCAGCGGCAGATGCAGCGGGGGCGGGTCGGGGCTCGGCGGGCCGGGGCGGGGCGGTGGACCCGGACAGTGGCGCGGGGAGCGACGCGGGCACGGCGGACGACCGGCTGGCGGACGGTTTCGTATGTGGTCTCGGTTTCCTCGACGACCACCGGCGCGCCTTGCGTGACGACTTCGGTGTAGCCCTCGACCGCGTAGCCGTCGGGATACCCATAGCCATAGCCGACCGGCGCACCCTCGTAGCCATAGCCGTAGCCGTCGCGATAAACCCGTGAGCCGTGCGGAGCTGAGTAGCGACCGCCGTCATGCACGCGCCCGTCACGGACGTAAGTGCCGCGATACTCGCCCTCGTAGACGCGGCGGTCGCGGTCCCAACCACCGTCCCACTGGCCTTCGACCCAGCGACCGTCGACCCAGCGGCCGCTGCGGGAGGGCGCGCTGTCGCCGCGCCATTCCCCACCGCGCCAACCGCCCTCGGCCATCGGCGGCGGGGGAGGCGCGCCGGCGCCTTCGCGAATCACCCGCACACGGCGTTCGATGCGAGTGCCGTCGGGGCGAACTTCATGGCTGATCCCGTCAGCGGGGATGACCATCGAGCTCGGCGGAGGGGTGCGGTCGGCCGGGCGCAGGACGATGACGGGCGGAGAGCGCGTCGGCGCTGCCTGCGCCTGCGCGTCGCTGGCAATCGCCGCCAGGCTCGCCACGCCGACGAGGAACAGGATCCCTTTCACGCCTACATCTCCCCACACCAATCTCGGACAGTTAACGTGCTGTTAGCATTTCGGCGCCGCCCACGCGACTCCGCCAACAGGGTTAAGCCTGTCCCGCTTCGGGGCAGGAGTGCGTGAGACTATCCTGCGAGCGCGGCTGCGATGGCGGCGACCAGCGCCTCCGCCCCCGCCGCATCCTCTGCGGCAAAGCGCCCAGGCGTCGGGCTGTCGAGGTCGAGCACGCCGATCAGCGCGCCGGCGTGGACGATCGGCACCACCAGCTCCGACCGGCTGGCGGCGTCGCAGGCGATGTGGCCGGGAAAGGCGTGGACATCCGCCACCCGCTGCGTCTCGCGAAGCCGCGCCGCGGCGCCGCACACCCCGCGGTCGAGCGCGATGCGCACGCAGGCGGAGCGGCCCTGAAACGGCCCCAGCACCAGCTCTTCCCCATCGAAGCGGTAGAAGCCCGCCCAATTGAGGTCGGGAATCGCCTGCCACACCAACGCGGCGACGTTGGCCATGTTGGCGATGGCGTCGCGTTCGCCCGCGCACACCGCTTTCGCGGCTTCGGTCAGCGTTGCCCAGCGTTCGCCCGCAGGCGCGTCGGCGGCGAATTCGAACGCGAACATCAGCCGCGCGCCCGTTCGCGCAGCGCGCTGATGGTGGTCGCTGGGCTGATCCGTTCGAGTTCGGTGACGAGGTGGAGCAGCCGCAGCCCCTTGCGCGCCTTCGCCTGCTCGAGCGCGAGGGCGAAATCCTCGGTCCGCTCGACCCGCGCCGCCCAGCCGCCATAGGCCTGCGCGAGCATCGCGAAGTCGGGGTTGGTGAGGGTCGTCGCCGACACGCGCGCGGGATATTCGCGCTCCTGATGCATGCGGATGGTGCCGTAGGCGCCGTTGTCGACCACCACCACGAGGAGGTCGAGGCCATATTGCATGGCGGTCGCGAGCTCCTGACCGTTCATCAGGAAGTCGCCGTCGCCCGCCACCGCGACGACGCTCCGCCCCGGAAAGCGGCGCGCGGCGGCGATCGCGGCGGGGACGCCATAGCCCATCGCGCCGCAGGTGGGAGCGAGCTGGCTCGTCGGCCCGCCGTAGATCCAGTGGCGGTGCCACCAGCCCGCGAAATTGCCTGCACCGTTGCAGATGATGGTGTCCTCAGGCAGCGCCGCCTGCATCGCCTCCACGCACCGGCCGAGGTCGAGCGCGCTGCCGTTGGGCTTGGCGCTGCGCCATTCGCGCCACTCGCCATGCGCCTCGCGTCCGCAGTCGAAGCTGATGAGGTCGCTGGTATCCCACAGCGCCGCGGCCTCCGCGAATTCGTGCGGATAGGCGCAGATGGGGAGGTCGGTGCGGTAGACGCGGTTGAGCTCGGTGGGGTCGGGGTGGACGTGGATAAGCGTCTGGTCGGGGTGGTCGGGGTCGATCAGCGTGTAACCGTCGGTGGTCGCCTCCCCCAGGCGCGCGCCGACGACCAGCAGCAGGTCCGCCGCCTTGACCCGCTCGATCAGTTTCGGGTTGGGCCCGTAGCCGAGATTGCCCGCAAACACCGCGCAATCGTTGCGGATCGCGTCCTGGCGGCGAAAGGCGGTGGCGACGGGGATGCCGAGCCTGGTCGCGAACTCCGCGAAGTAATGCGCCGCGCCCGCGTCCCAGCCGGCGCCGCCGACGATCGCCAGCGGGCTCGCCGCTTGGCCGAGCATGTCCATGACGAGGCCCATCGCCTGCACGTCGGGGTCCTGCTCCGGCGGGGCGATATAGGGGCGGTCGCGCGCGACGACCTCATCGGTCAGCATGTCTTCGGGAAGCGCGAGCACCACCGGGCCGGGGCGCCCCGACATGGCGGTGGCATAGGCGCGCGCGACATATTCGGGGATGCGCCGCGCATCGTCGATCCGCCCCGCCCATTTGGCGAGGGGGCCGAACATCGCCTGAAAATCGACCTCCTGAAACCCTTCGCGGTCGCGCATCGAGCGGTCGACGTCGCCGACGAACAGGATCATCGGCTGCGAATCCTGAAACGCGACGTGGACGCCGATGCTGGCGTTGGTCGCCCCCGGCCCGCGCGTCACAAAGGCGACCCCCGGCCGCCCGGTCATCGCCCCGTCGGCGCACGCCATGAACGCCGCGCCCCCCTCCTGCCGGCAGACGATGGTGTCGATCGCCGGCGTATCGTGCAGCGCATCGAGCACCGCGAGGAAGCTTTCGCCTGGCACGGTGAAGATACGTTCGCATCCTTGCGCGATCAGCTGATCGACGAGGATGCGTCCGCCGCTGCGGGGGGAGTGGTGGGGATCTGTCATGCGCGTTCGCTAGCGCAGCGAGGGACGGTGCGGAAGGGCGGGGGTGGCGTCCCGCCCCCCCGGTACAGCGGCGCCGGAGGACATGGGCCAGCGCATTTCGCCCTTCATGCGAGTTTGCGCTTGTGACAAAGCCGATTGCGTCGCGCGCGAACATGGCTAGGGTCCGCCGCCAAACGTTGCGGGTGCAGGCGCGGCGGACACGACGCATCGCCGCGCGCCGGGGGAGAGAAACATGATTTTCGATCGGGTGAAGCCGCTCGACGCGATCCTTGCGACGGCGGAGAAGAAATCGCTCCACCGATCGCTGGGTGCGTTCCAGCTGACCATGCTCGGCATCGGCGCGGTGATCGGTACCGGCATCTTCGTTCTGACCGCGGAGGCCGCGCAAAAGGCGGGCCCGGGCATGATGATCAGCTTTGTCATCGCCGGCGTGGTCTGCGCGGTGGCGGCGCTATGCTACGCCGAAATGGCCTCGATGGTGCCGGTTTCGGGCTCCGCTTACACATACAGCTATGCGGTGATGGGCGAGCTGATCGCGTGGATGGTCGGCTGGGCGCTGATCCTCGAATATGCGGTCGCGGCTGGCGCGGTGAGCGTCGGCTGGTCGGGCTACATGATCGGCTATCTCGAACATCTGCTCGGTACCGACATATCCGACGCGTTGACGCTCGGGCCGTTCGACGGCGGGGCGATCAACCTCCCCGCCATGGCAATCGCGCTGCTCGTCACGCTGCTGCTGATCCGCGGCACCAAGGAATCGGCGACGATCAACGCGCTGCTGGTGGGGGTGAAGATCCTCGCGCTGACCGCGTTCATCGTGCTGGCGGTGCCGGTCATGAACATGCAGAATTTCGAACCGTTCAGCCCGCTCGGCTTCGGCGGCATCAGTGCGGCGGCGGCGTCGATCTTCTTTGCTTACGTGGGCTTCGATGCGGTCTCGACCGCAGCGGAGGAGACCAAGAACCCGCAGCGCAATATGCCGATCGGCCTGATCGGCAGCCTCGCCATCTGCACCATCTTCTACCTGCTGGTCGCGGCTGGCGTGATCGGCACCGTCGGCGCACAGCCGGTCGGGATCGCCAACGGCCACGCGCTCGAACCGGGCAGCCGCGAACTCGCCGACGCCTGCCGCGCGATGGGCGACCAGGCGGTGGTCTGCTCCAAGGAAGCGCTCGCCTGGACGCTGCGTGAAATTGGCTGGCCGCAGATCGGCAACCTCGTCGGGCTCGCCGCGATCCTCGCGCTGCCGTCGGTGGTGCTGATGATGATGTTCGGCCAGACGCGCATCTTCTTCACGATGAGCCGCGACGGCCTGCTGCCCGCCGCGTTCAGCCGCATCCACCCGAAGTTCGGGACGCCGCACTTCATCACCATCCTCACCGGCATCGCGGTGGCGCTGTTCGCGGGCTTCTTCCCGGTCGGACAGCTCGCCAATATCTCGAACTCGGGAACGCTGTTCGCGTTCGCCGCGGTGTCGATTGCGGTGCTGCTGTTGCGCCGGACCGACCCCAACCGTCGCCGTCCGTTCCGCACTCCGCTGGTCGGGCTGGTCGCGCCGCTGTCGATCGCCGGCTGCGTCTATCTGTTCTGGAGCCTCGACCAGAAGAGCAAGGTGCTGTTCGCGATCTGGGCCGCGATCGGGCTGGTGGTGTACTTCATCTACAGCCGCAAGCGCAGCCACGTCGGGCTCGGCCACGTCGAAGTGCACGAAGGCGATCCGGACGTGCCCCCGCAGCCCGTCCCGCCGCTCCCGGGCATCCACACCCCCGGCGGCAAGGACGCCTGAGGCGAGCGGCGCAACGAAAGCTGCGCCGCGGTCGCCAACGGCGACGCCCAAGGCCGGCCGGGGGGCATGCTACGCCTGCCCCTTCGACGTCACGGGATTTACTCCCGTGACGGCCTCAGCGAAGCAATGTCTCGGAAGGTGCGAGGCTCAGGCGACGCCGGTCAGCCCAGCTCGCCCTTGGTCAGCAGTTTGCGCACGAAGCCGATCAGCCCCTGCTGGCGGCTGCGCTTCAGCCGTTCGGCGGCGAGGATCGCGGCGACGTCGGTGTAGCAGCGTTCGACGTCGTCGTTGACCAGCACATAGTCGTAGCCGTCCCAGTGAGAGACTTCCGCCCCCGCGCGGCTCATGCGGCGGGCGATGACGTCCTCGGGATCGGTGCCGCGGCCGCGCAGGCGGCGATCGAGTTCGGCCATCGACGGCGGGAAGATGAACACCCGCACCACATCGCCCCCGGCCTGCTGATAGAGCTGCTGCGCGCCCTGCCAGTCGATGTCGAACAGCACGTCGCGCCCGGCCTTGAGCGCGGCTTCCACCGGTGCCCGCGGCGTGCCGTAGCGGTGGTCGAAGACGTGCGCCCATTCGAGGAATTCGCCGTCGCCGACCATGTCCTTGAACTGCGCAAGGGTAACGAAATGATAGTCGACCCCGTCGACCTCCCCCGGGCGCGGCGGGCGGGTGGTGGCGCTGACCGACATGGTCAGCTGCGGATCGCCTGCCAGCAGCTTTCTGGAGATGGTCGATTTGCCCGCGCCGGAAGGTGACGAGACCACGAACAATATGCCGCGGCGTCGAAAATGGTCGGGGTGGGGCGCGCATTCCATCGGTGCGGAGCCTTGGCGCGGGCGGGGCGGGAGGTCAATCAGCGGCCACCGCGCCTCGTTCCGGATCGAGCCGATGCGTGCAGCCGAGCGCGGCGGCGTTGTCCCGCGCATCGAGCGCGGCGCGTGTGCGCCACCCCTCGGCCCGCAGCGCAGCGGCGACTGCGCGATCGTGGGCGAGCGGCAGGAACAGGCAGTCGCGCCGCAGCGGCGCCTGTGCCAGCGCGTCGATCAGCGCGTCGGGATAGAGCGAAAAACCGCTCGCCGCCTCGCCCGAACTCGCCCCCGCGCGTGCGTCGGAGAGGATGCGGTAGGTGCCGCCACGCCCGATCGCCCCGCGCCCGCCCGCAGCGTAGAGCGTGAAGCCGAGCCAGCTCTGATACTCGAACCCGTGCCGTTCGGCGGGGTCGAGCGTGAGCGTCGCGAGGTTGCCGATCCGCTCCTTGAGCGCGCGCAGCTGCGCGATGCGCGGGGCGAGCGCGCCCGGCCGTGGCGAACCGTCGCGGTCGAATGCCTCGAGCCGCGCGATGGCGTCCTCGAACGGCCCCGCGGCGGCGATCAGCGGGGCCCAGGCCTCGCCCCCCGCAGCCACCAGCGCGCCCACGTCCTTGGCATCGAGCGCGTCGCGCAGAGCCCCCGCTCGCGTGGGGTCGAGATCGTCGCCCCCCAGCAGCGCGATGAGGTCAGGGAGCGTGAGGTCCACGCTCAGCGCCCCCGCCCCCGCGGCGTCGAGTGCGGCGACTGCCACCTCGATCGTCTCCGCCGCCGCCTCGACGCTGTCGCTGCCGATCAGCTCGGCACCGATCTGCAACCGCTCGCGCTGCGGGGAGAGGCCGTCGCCGACCATCGTCACCACCTGCCCTGCGTAGCACAGGCGGAGCGGGCGCGGCGCGTCGGCCATCACCGTCGCGGCGATGCGCCCGACCTGCACGGTGATGTCGCTTCTGAGCGCCAGCGTGGCGAGGCTCGCGGGATCGACGAAGCGGAACATCCGCGCCCGCGCCACCCCCGCCATGCGCCCGGTGAGGTTCGCCTCATACTCGATCGAAGGCGGCACGACGCGGTCGTAGCCATAGGCGTCGCAGGCATCGAGCGCGGCGCGCATGACATGCTGCTGCGCGGCGGCGGCGGCGGGGAGGCGATCGGCGAGCCCTTCGGGGAGGAGGTCGCGCTCCGCGTCGGCGGCGCCGCGCTGGCGGGGGGCGGCCATCAGAACCGCAGCGCGGCGACGCGCCGCACCCCTTCGAGCGCGCGGATCTGCGCCAGCACCGTGTCGGGCACGCGCTCGTCGAGTGAGAGCAGTAGCACCGCCTCTCCCCCCGCCTCGCGGCGGCCGAGGTGGAAGGTGCCGATGTTGACCCCCGCCTCCCCCAGCGCGGTGCCGATGCGGCCGATGAAGCCGGGCGCGTCGTCGTTGACCACGAACAGCATTTCGCCCGCGAGCTCCGCCTCGACCTTGATGCCGTGCAGTTCGACCAGCCGCGGCGTGCCCTTGCCGAACACCGTTCCCGCGACCGAGCGTTCGCCCCCCGCGCCAGAGGAGCTGACGCGCAGCAACGTCGCGTAATCGCCCTCACGATCGTGGCGCACTTCGCGCACGTCGAGCCCACGTTCGCGCGCCAGATGCGGCGCGTTGACCATGTTGACGCTCGCCGACCACACCCCCATCAACCCCGCGAGCACGCCTGCGACGATCGGCTTTTGGTTGAGGCTGGCGGCGGCGCCTTCGGTCTCGATCGAGACGCCGTGAATGCCTTCGCCCTCCAGCTGGCCGACCAGACGACCGAGCTTTTCCGCGAGCGCCATATAGGGCCGCAGCTTGGGCGCCTCCTCCGCGCTCAGGCTTGGCACGTTGAGGGCATTGGTGATCCCGCCCGACAGCAGATAGTCGCTGATCTGCTCCGCTACCTGGATCGCGACATTGACCTGCGCTTCGTCGGTCGACGCGCCGAGGTGCGGAGTGCAGATGAAGTTTGGCGCGGAAAACAGCGGGTTGTCGGGGGCGGGGGGCTCGCTCTCGAACACGTCGAGCGCCGCGCCCGCGACGTGGCCCGAGTGCAGCGCTTCGGCCAGCGCGACCTCGTCGATGAGCCCGCCGCGCGCGCAATTGACGATGCGCACCCCGCGCTTGGTTTTCGCCAGCGCCTCACGCGAGAGGATGCCGCGAGTCTGGTCGGTGAGCGGCGTGTGCAGCGAAATGATGTCCGCCCGCGCCAGCAGCACGTCCAGCTCCACCTTCTCGATCCCCAGCTCCACCGCGCGGTCGGGCGAGAGGAAGGGGTCGTAAGCGATGACCTTCATTTTCAGGCCCTGTGCGCGGTCGGCGACGATCCCGCCGATGTTGCCCGCGCCGATCAGCCCCAGGGTCTTGGCGCTGAGCTCGACCCCCATGAAGCGGTTCTTCTCCCACTTGCCCGCCTTGGTCGACGCGTCCGCCTCCGGCACCTCACGCGCCAGCGCGAACATCATGGCGATGGCGTGTTCGGCGGTGGTGATGGAGTTGCCGAAGGGGGTGTTCATCACCACCACGCCCTTCGCCGACGCGGCGGGGATATCGACATTGTCGACCCCGATCCCCGCTCGTCCGACAACCTTGAGGTTGGTCGCATGGGCGAGGAGATCGGCGGTGACTTTGGTCGCCGACCGGATGGCAAGGCCGTCGTAATCGCCGATGATCGCCGCCAGCTCCTCCTTGGAGAGGCCGGGCTTCTCGTCGACCGCCACGCCCCGCTCGCGAAAAATCGCGGCGGCGCGGGGGTCCATCTTGTCGCTGATGAGCACGCGATGTTGGGTCATTGTCTTACTCCCTCTCCCTTCAGGGAGAGGGCCGGGGTAAGGGTCTCTGCCGCTCGCCCGGCCCGTTGTTGTCGAGGTTGGTGAGAGGCCCTCACCCAACCCTCTCCCGGGGGGAGAGGGCTATGTTTGCGCCCACGCCCAGTCTAGCCACGGTCCCAATGCGGTGATGTCCGCCGCGTCGACCGTCGCCCCGCACCAGATGCGCAGGCCCGGCGGCGCATCGCGGTAGCCGGCGATGTCGTAGGCGACACCCTCCGCCTCGAGCAGCGCGGCGAGGCGTTTGATCTTCGCCGCATCGGCGCCCTCGACGGTAAGGCACACGCTGGTCGTCGACCGGATCGCCGGATCGCGCGCGAGGTGGCCGAGCCATGCCCGTTCGCGCACCAGCGCGTCGAGCGCAGCCGCATTGGCCTCGCTGCGCGCGATCAGCGCGTCGAGCCCGCGCAGCCCCTGCGCCCATTCGAGCGCGAAGATCGCATCCTCCACCGCCAGCATCGACGGCGTGTTGATGGTGTCGCCTTTGAACACGCCCTCGTTGAGCGCGCCCTTGGCCATCAAGCGAAAGACCTTGGGCAGCGGCCATGCGGGGGTGTAGCTCTCCAGCCGCTCGACCGCGCGGGGGCCGAGGATCAGCACGCCATGCGCGCCTTCGCCGCCGAGCACTTTCTGCCAGCTGAAGGTGGCGACGTCGATCTTGTCCCACGGCAGGTCGTAGGCGAACACCGCGCTGGTGGCGTCGGCGAAGGCCAGCCCCTGCCGGTCATCGGCGATCCAGTCGCCATCGGGCACGCGCACGCCGGAGGTGGTGCCGTTCCAGGTGAAAAGCACGTCGCTCGACCAGTCGACCTGGGTGAGGTCCGGGAGCTCGCCATAATCGGCGCGGATGACGGTGGGGTCGAGCTTCAGCTGCTTGACCGCGTCGGTCACCCAGCCTTCGCCGAAGCTCTCCCAGGCGAGAGCGGTGACGGGGCGCGCGCCCAGCATGGTCCACATCGCCATCTCGAACGCGCCGGTGTCGCTCGCCGGGACGATCCCGATACGGTGGGTGTCGGGCAGCCTCAGCAGCTCGCGCATCAGGTCGATGCAATAGCCGAGCCGCTCCTTCCCGATCGCGCTGCGATGCGAACGACCGAGCGATTGCGTCGCGAGTTTGTCGGGAGCCCAGCCCGGCGGCTTGGCGCAGGGACCGGAGGAGAACCACGGACGCGCAGGACGCACGGCGGGCTTAGGGGAAACGTCAGTCATCAAACGACTCTCCTTGCAGAGAGCCCGCGCGGCGTTGGGACCGCGTGGCCCGTCGACCGAGGTAGGGGCAGGGCGAGCGATGTCAAATGTTGCATCGGTAACCGGGGCGCTTCACGCCGCCCCCTCGCGCGTTGCCCCTACGGCGCGGTCACGCTAGGGGCACGGCCAAGCCATGACCTCCACCGCCCCCCTCATCGCGCCGTCGATTCTCAGCGCCGATTTCGCCGCTTTGGGTGAGGAGGTGCGCGCCATCGATGCGGCGGGGGCGGACTGGATTCACATCGACGTGATGGACGGGCATTTCGTGCCCAACATCACCATCGGTCCCGCGGTGGTGAAGGCCTTGCGCCCGCACAGCGTCAAACCCTTCGACGTGCATCTGATGATCGCGCCGGTCGACCCGATGCTTGAGGCGTTTGCCGAGGCGGGCGCGGACCTCATCAGCTTTCACCCGGAGGCGGGGCCGCATCCGCACCGCACCGTTCAGTCGATCAAGGCGCTGGGCAAGCGCGCCGGGATCGTGCTCAACCCCGCGACACCGGTGGAGGCGGTCGACTGGCTGATCGGCGACCTCGACCTGATCCTCGTGATGAGCGTCAATCCGGGCTTCGGCGGGCAGAAGTTCATCGCCAGCCAGCTCCGCAAGATCGAAGCGCTGCGCCGCCGCATCGACGCCAGCGGGCGCGATATACGCCTCCAGGTCGACGGCGGAGTCGACCCGACCAACGCCGCGCAGGTGGTGGCGGCGGGGGCGGACGTGCTGGTCGCGGGATCGGCGGCTTTCCGTGGCGGCCCCGCGCACTACGCCGCCAACATCGCCGCGCTCAAGGGCGGCTGATGGCGCGCGACGCGCCTCCGTTGATCGACGATCGGCCGCCCAGCGTGCGCGACGTCGAACCGATCGCTGCCGACCGCCCCGATACGATCGAGACCGGCAAGCGGCTCATCCGCCTGTCCGACGACCGCGGGGCGGGGCTGGCGGAGCGCATCGCTGCGCAATTCTATCGCCTGACCTGGCGGACGCCGCTGCACGCGCTCAAGCTCAGGGGCAAATTTCCGCTGAAGCTGCTGGGCGTGCCCGACGACCCCATCCCGGGCGACGTGGTGGCGGGGAAGGCGATTCGCGCAGGTCATTTCCTGTTCCGCGGCCTCAAGCTCCCGACCGCGCGCGCGGATTTCGCCGCGCCCGGGGTGCCCGACCATTTCGCGGACTATCTCCACAGCTTCGCCTGGCTGCGCGATCTCGCCGCGGCGGGGCCGATGAAGGAGGTCGCGCCCACCGCCGAAGCGCTCCAGCGGCGCTGGCTCGACGCGCATGATGAGAGGATCACCGCCCCCGCCTGGCGCCAGGACGTGGCGGGGTGGCGGCTGCTCTACTGGCTCGCCTACGCGCCTGCGCTGCTGGCGAGCGACGACATCGTCCACCGCAGCCGCACGCTCAACCATATCGCCCGCGTCGCGCGCCACCTCGACCGCACCGCCGGCGCAGCGCGGCCCGGTGTCGGCCAGGTCGTGGCGTGGAGCGCGATCGTCGCCGCGGGGCTGGCGCTGCCCAATGGCGAAGGACGCCGCGCCTTTGGAGAGGGGGGCCTGCGCGATGCGCTGCTCGCCTGCTTCTACGCCGACGGCGGCACCATCAGCCGCTCCCCCGACGCGCAGATCGAAGCGATCGCCGCGCTCTCGATGCTGGCGCGCGTCTATGCGCTGCGGCGAATGGAGGTGCCGGCGTGGATCGGTGAGACGCTGGGCGTCGCCGTCCCCGCGCTGACCGCGCTCACCCACGGCGACGGGGGCCTCGGCAACTGGCAGGGGTCGGGCGCGATCCCCGCCGAGCGCGTCGCTGCCATCGTCGCGGCGAGCAAGGTGCGCGCGCGGCCGCTGCGGCAGGCGCGCGACTGGGGCTATCAGCGGCTCACCGCGGGGCGCACGGTGCTGCAGGTCGACGCCGCCCCGCCGCCGGTGGCGCGCGCGACCGACGCGGGTTGCGCCTCCACGTTGGCCTTTGAATTTTCCGACGGAGCGGACCGGCTGATCGTCAACTGCGGCGGCGCGGGGCTCGCGGGGGCGCTGGTGCCGAGCGAGCTCGCCAAAGGCTTACGCACCACCGCCGCGCACTCGACGCTGACGCTGGCCGATCAGAACTCGACCGCGATCCTCCCCGATGGGACGCTGGGGCAGGGCGTGACCGAGGTCGAGATCGACCGCCGCGAGCTCGACAGCGGCAGCCGCATCGAACTCTCCCACGACGGCTACCGCCGCCGCCACGGCTTCGTCCACCGCCGCCTGCTCATCCTCGCGGGGTCGGGGCGCGAGCTGCGCGGGGAGGACATGCTGATCCCCTCGGGCCGCAAGCGCCGTGGCGAACCGCTGCCGTTCACCGTGCGCTTCCACCTCTCCCCGCAGGTGCAGTGGAGCATGCTCGACGGCGAAGGCCAGCTGCTGCTGCGCCACGACAGCGGCGCGGGCTGGCACTTCCAGTGCGCGGGCGCGCGGCTGCGAGTGGAGGACAGCCTGTGGGTCGACGGCGACGGCCGCCCCGTCCCCTCCTACCAGATCGAGCTGTCGGGCGACGTGCCGCAAGGCGGCGTCAGCGTCGGCTGGCGGCTGCGCAAGCTCGGCTAAGCACCGAAAAACAAAGGACTCTCCCGTGACCGACCGTATCGCCATTCGCCGCGCGCTGCTCAGCGTTTCCGACAAGGAGGGCGTCGTCGAACTGGCGCAGGCGCTGAGCGGGGCGGGAGTGGAGCTGGTCTCCACCGGGGGCACGGCCAAGGCGCTGCGCGATGCGGGGCTCGACGTGCGGGATGTCAGCGACCTCACCGGCTTTCCCGAGATGATGGACGGCCGCGTCAAGACGCTGCACCCGATGGTGCACGGCGGCATCCTCGCGGTGCGCGGGTCGGACGAGCACCGCGCCGCGATGGAGGCGCACGGGATCGGCGGAATCGACCTCGTCGTCGTCAACCTCTACCCCTTTGCCGCGACGGTGGCGCGCGGGGCGGGGCGCGAGGAGATCATCGAGAATATCGACATCGGCGGCCCGGCGATGGTCCGCTCCGCCGCCAAGAACCACGCCGACGTGGCGATCGTCACCGACCCTGCCGATTACGCCGCGCTGATCGAAAGCGCCGCTGCGGGGGAGGCCGCGACCGACCTCTCCCAGCGCCGCCGCCTCGCCGCCAAGGCGTTCGCGCACACCGCCACCTACGATTCGATGATCGCCAGCTGGTTCGGCTTCGGCGATCAGGGCGAGCGCTTCCCTGAAACGCTGCCGCTGGTGGCGGAGCGGGTGAGCGAGCTGCGCTACGGCGAAAACCCGCACCAGAACGCCGCCTTCTACCGCCCCGCGGGCCCGCACGTGAAGGGCATCGGTCAGGCCGAGCAGGTGCAGGGCAAGACGCTTTCCTACAACAACCTCAACGACGCCGACGCCGCGCTCGAGCTGGTGGCGGAGTTTCGCGACGACCGCCCGGCGTGCGTCATCGTCAAGCACGCCAACCCCTGCGGCGTCGCGCTCGGCGACGATCTCGTCACTGCCTACACCCGCGCGTTCGAGTGCGATCATGTCTCCGCTTTCGGCGGGATCGTTGCGCTCAATCGCCCGCTCGACGGCGCCACGGCGGAGGCGATCGCGGCGATCTTTACCGAGGTGGTGGTGGCGCCCGACGCCGATGCCGATGCGCGCGCGGTGTTCGCGAAAAAGCCCAACCTGCGGCTGCTCCTCACCGGCGAGCTCCCCGATCCCAAGCGCGGCGGGCTCGCGGTGCGGCAGATCGCGGGCGGCTGGCTGGTGCAGGATCGCGACGCGACCAAGCTCGACCTCGACGCTGTGAAGCTGGTGACGCAGCGCGCCCCGACCGACGCGGAGCGCGCCGATGCCGCGCTCGCCTGGACGGTGGCGCGCCACGTCAAATCCAACGCCATCGTCTATGTAAAGGACGGCGCGACAGCGGGGATCGGAGCGGGGCAGATGAACCGTCGCGACAGCGCGCGCATCGCCGCCGCCAAGGCGCGCGAGGCGGCGGAGCATTTCGGCTGGGACGCGCCCCGCACGGTGGGCAGCGCAGTCGCCTCCGACGCCTTTTTCCCCTTCGCCGACGGGCTGATCTCCGCGGCCGAGGCGGGCGCGACCTGCGTCATCCAGCCGGGCGGATCGATGCGCGACGCCGAAGTCATCGCCGCCGCCGACGAGGCGGGACTTGCGATGCTATTCACCGGCGTGCGCCACTTCCGGCACTGAGGAAAGGGGGGCTTGTACCGGCCCGCCCGACGCCCCCCGCACTTGTTCCCGCGAAGGCGGGGACCTGCCAATCGCCACCCTTCCATGCCGCAGGTCCCCGCCTCCGCGGGGACAAGGGTGCTCCGCCCAAGCCTGCGCAGGCAGGGGCCCATCTCCCGCACTTTCAACAGAGCATGGCGTCGCGACGCGGAACCCGGTGATGGGCCCCTGCCTGCGCAGGGGCGCGGTGGCGGTGCGGCATGCGGTAGCGCGAGCGCCGCGCACAAATTTTTGGGGGTGGTCGTCCCGCGCGCGGCTCGCCTAGGGTCGGGCGATGACGCCGCTCAGCGACAAGGAAAAGCAGGTGCTGCGGCTGCTGCTGCGCGGGCATGATGCCAAGTCTTCCGCGCGCGAGCTCGAACTGTCGGTGCACACCGTCAACGAGCGGCTGCGCGATGCGCGGCGCAAGCTTGGCGTGTCGAGCAGCCGCGAAGCCGCGCGCATGCTCCACGAAAGCGAAGGGGACATGGCTTTGGGGGATGCGCCCGACGCCCCTCCGCCCGCATCCATGCCATCACCCGCAACCCGGGCCGGCGGACGCATTTCCCGCCCCGCGCGATCCGCACGCCGATGGGGGCGGTGCTGGCGCGGCGGCTTGCCTCCACCGACGATGTGCCTGCAGGCCCCAACGGTCTGGTAATGGTCCGCTTCCGCACCGACTTCGCCAATCGTCCCGGCGCGCTCGAAACGCTGACCCTGGCGCGCGAGGACGGCGCGCTGCGGGTCACCGGCTACACCATCGAGTAGGGGGGCGAAGCGTGCCCCTGCGAAGGCAGGGGGCCATCACGAGGTCTCTCGCCACGACGCCGCGCTTGCGCGATAGGGGCGCGGTGCGCCGCTCCGTTTCGCAGGGGCGCGACCGACCGGGGGGTGGGGGTGAAGCCAGCGTTATCGAAGATCAGCAACGGCCGCCCACTGCTCCTCGCGTTGGCCATCCTTGCGCTCGCAGTGGTGGTGCTGCTGGCGATGGGGCGGCCGGCGCTCTGCCCGTGCGGGACGGTGCGGCTGTGGCAGGGCGTGGTCGAGAGCGCGGAGAACAGCCAGCAGATCCTCGACTGGTACACGCCGAGCCACATCCTCCACGGCATCCTGTTCGCGGGCGCAGCGAGCCTGATCGCGCGGCGCTGGGCAGGGTTTCGCCCGTGGGCGCTGCCGGTCGCGACGCTGATCGAAGCGGTGTGGGAGATCGCGGAGAACTCCCCCATGATCATCGACCGCTACCGCGCGGTGACGCTGTCGTGGGGCTATTCGGGCGACAGCGTGCTCAACAGCGCGAGCGACATCGCGGCGATGATCGGCGGTTTTCTGCTGGCAAGGCGGCTCGGCTGGCGCTGGATGTTGCCGCTGGCACTGGCGCTCGAGCTGGTGCCGCTGGCAGTGGTGCGCGACAATCTGACGCTCAACGTGCTGATGCTGCTCGCCCCGCAGGAAGCGGTGCGCCGCTGGCAGGCGGAGGGGTAGGACGGGACGCGCCGCCGGTCCCCTCCCGCTGCGCTCCACCGCGCTCGCTCCGCTTGCCGTCACCCGCCGCGCCCCTTACAACCCTGCGCATCCCCGGGGAGCTCGCATGAGCTGAGAGGTGGGCGTTGCGCCCCACGACCCGTCGAACCTGAACCCGTTAGCACGGGCGGAGGGAAGGGAGCGGGCCGCTCGATCGTCGTCCGCCACGCCCTCCATCCGCGCCGCGGCGACGTTGATGACGAGAGCGAGACCCGACGAGATGGCCGACCGCGACCCCCGCCTTTCCGCCCCCGCCAGCCCCGCAGGCGGCGCGGTGCCCAGCGTCACCACCGGCCCCATCCGCGGCTCCACCAAGGTCCACGTCGGCCCCTTACGCGTTGCCATGCGGGAGATTGCGCTGGAGGGCGGCGAGCCGCCGGTGCGCGTCTATGACACCAGCGGCCCCTACACCGACCCCGCCGCGCGCATCGACATCGACGCCGGCCTCCCCGAACTGCGCCGCGACTGGATCCGCGCCCGCGGCGACGTCGAGGAGGTGCCACAGCGTGAGGTGCGGCCCGAGGACAACGGCCAGCTCGGGCCCGACCGCTCGGGCGGGGTCAAGCCCTTCCCCAACGTCCGCCGCACTGTCCTCCGCGCCAAGCCCGGCTCCAACGTCAGCCAGATGCACTACGCCCGCCGCGGCATCGTCACGCCGGAAATGGAATATGTCGCCACGCGCGAGAACCTCGGCCGCGCAATGCTGCGCGAATATGCGCGCGACGGGGAAAGCTTCGGCGCCGCCATCCCCGACTATGTGACGCCCGAGTTCGTCCGTGACGAAGTCGCTCGCGGCCGGGCGATCATCCCCTCCAACATCAACCACCCCGAAAGCGAGCCGATGGCGATCGGCCGCAATTTCCTCGTCAAGATCAACGCCAACATCGGCAACAGCGCGGTCGCTTCCGACGTGGCGAGCGAGGTCGACAAGCTCGTCTGGTCGATCCGCTGGGGCGCGGACACGGTGATGGACCTCTCCACCGGGCGCAACATCCACGACACGCGCGAATGGATCATTAGGAATTCGCCCGTGCCGATCGGTACCGTCCCCATTTACCAGGCGCTCGAAAAGGTGGGTGGCATCGCCGAGGACCTCACTTGGGAGATCTTCCGCGACACGCTGATCGAGCAGGCCGAACAGGGGGTGGATTATTTCACCATCCACGCCGGGGTGCGGCTCCCCTACATTCCGATGACCGCGCGGCGCGTCACCGGCATCGTCAGCCGCGGGGGCTCAATCATGGCCAAATGGTGCCTCGCGCATCATCGCGAGAGCTTCCTCTACGAACGCTTCGACGAGATCACCGAGATCATGAAGGCGTACGACATCGCCTACAGCCTGGGCGATGGCCTGCGCCCCGGCAGCATCGCCGACGCCAACGACCAAGCGCAGTTTGCCGAGCTCTACACGCTGGGCGAGCTCACCAAGCGCGCCTGGGAGCAGGATGTGCAGGTGATGATCGAAGGGCCGGGGCACGTCCCCATGCACAAGATCAAGGAGAATATGGACAAGCAGCTCGCCGCGTGCGGGGAGGCGCCCTTCTACACGCTGGGGCCGCTCGTCACCGATATCGCGCCGGGGTACGACCATATCACCAGCGGCATCGGCGCGGCGATGATCGGCTGGTTCGGCACGGCGATGCTCTGCTACGTCACGCCCAAGGAGCATCTGGGCCTGCCCGACCGCGACGATGTGAAGGTGGGGGTGGTGACCTACAAGCTCGCCGCCCACGCCGCCGACCTCGCCAAGGGCCACCCCGCCGCCAAAGTCCGCGACGACGCGCTATCAAAGGCGCGCTTCGAATTCCGCTGGCGCGACCAGTTCAACCTCTCGTTGGATCCCGACACCGCCGAGCAGTACCACGACCAGACGCTGCCGGCAGAGGGCGCGAAAACCGCGCATTTCTGCAGCATGTGCGGCCCGAAGTTCTGCAGCATGAAGATCACGCAGGAAGTGCGAGACTTCGCGGCGAAGCAAAACGCAGGGGTGGAGAGCTTCGTCGCGGTTGAGGAAGCAGAGGCGGGCATGGCGAACATGAGCCGCGTGTTCCGTGAGACGGGGGGTGAGTTATATATGGGAAGGGGTGGGCGGGACATGATTGCGCCTCGAGACGAGCGAAGAACGACCGCTCTAGATCTGATTTCCTAAACTTGCTAAGCTACCGCCATGGATAAGTTTGACACAGCTGTTTTTCCGAATGGTCGCCTCATTTTGGGTGACTGCCACGAGGTTTTGCCTGCATTGCCGGAAGCATCCGTTGACCTGACGATCACGTCTCCACCGTATTTTATGGGAAAGGATTACGACAAATCACTTTCAGTGGCAGATTTTGAAACTGAGATTTCTCGAATTCAATCCCAAATCTATAAACTGACAAAAGATAGTGGCTCGATATGTTGGCAGGTTGGGACTCACGTCCAAAGAAACGTTGTTGTCCCTCTCGACTTTCTCGTTTATCAAGTTTGTGCGGGATATTCTGGTCTAACCCTTCGCAATAGGATAGTATGGACTTTTGAGCATGGGGTCAATTCAGCTAAGCGTTTTAGTGGTCGTCACGAGACTATGCTTTGGTTTACGAAAGGGAACAAATTTACATTTAATCTGGACGAGGTGCGCGTCCCTCAAAAATATCCCGGCAAGAGGTATTATAAGGGTCCCAAGAGAGGCGAGCTGAGCGGCAATCCCATGGGGAAAAACCCGGGCGACGTTTGGAACCTTCCCAATGTCAAGTCGAATCATATCGAGAAAACTGAGCACCCCTGTCAGTTTCCGGTTGCCTTGGTATCTCGAATGATCCGCGCGACCACAAGGCATAGCGGAATGGTCCTCGATCCTTTTGCGGGGTCCGGCACCACGGCGATTGCAGCCCTCGAAAATGGCAGAGAGTTTTGCTGTATCGAGCGCGAACCAGAGTATTTTAAAATCGCTCGGCAACGCATCCAGGATTGGTACGCGGGGCACCGACTGGTACGCGATGAGTCACTGCCCATAAGACCAGACCCTAGAAGTTCAGTAGCGCAGCGACCTGAGCATTTTATCGGAGCAGAATCTTGAAATTCGACGCGCTTGAGATCACCCAGGGCAAGAAGAAGTTTTACTTCTTTAAATGCAAGGCCTCCGAGCTCTGGAAATTCGCTCGGATCAATCAGCGTATCGAAGATAAAGACGAGGGATACCAGCGAGTTTTATCGCCATCTCGCGTTCGTCAATTGAGACAGTTTATACTAGCCGGGAATGCAGTGCCTGGCGCGATTATTGTATCTTTTGATTCCGCAAGTTTCGCCGAAAAGGCAATTGAGTTTGATGCGACGGAGGTGGTGGGCTGGATAATGGATGGTCAGCACCGTGCAGCTGCCGCTCACGAAGCTGCCCTGGAGAAGTATGATATTGAGCTTCCAGTGATCGCCTTTATTGGTCTGTCAGTGGAACAGCAGACCGATTACTTTGTTACAATAAACCGGGAGGCAAAGAGCGTTCCATCGTCACTTTATATTGACCTGCTCAAGAATTTGCCGAAGCAGAAAACAGAGAAAGAACTTCTTGAAGAGCGAGTGGCTGACATTTCTCGGGCCGTGAATCAAGATGCCGACTCGCCTTTGTTCCAGCGAATAGTGAGCACGGTAGCGCCAAAGGGCGGGCAGATATCCCTCACTAATTTCGCTCGGATCATCCGACCGCACATCAACCCGAATAGCGGCATCCTAGCGACGTACAATCTTAACGAACAGCAAAAAATCATTGAGAACTATATCGCCGGTTATCGTTCGACATTTCCAAAGCAGTTTGCTCGTAATCTATTTTTCAAGACGTTAGGGTTTGGAGCCATCTTTAAGGCATTTCCAATTGTATTCTCTAATGCTCTTAGACTTTCGAAGTCATTTCGGGTCACCGATGTAGAAGCGGTTCTAGCCCACGTCAATGACTTCGATTTTGACAGCTGGGCCAAAATTGGGACCGGTTCGCAAGCTGAGAAGACTGCCGCTGACGATTTGATCACGGAGCTGAAAAAGTCCTTGGAGTCTCAAGGCGAGACCACAATAGCCCTCTTTTAAACCCGCATGTACGACAAGCTTCGGGCCCCGCGCTTCAAGGCGACCGCCGAAAGATGGAGAGTTCTTTCGGGTCGAATCGATCCTAACGTGGTCGGCGGCTTGGATGATCTCGTAGGCCTTCCAACGAAGCGTAAACTCCTTGCTTACGGGTCTGGCTACTTTGAGGCCAGAGCAGATGAAGAAGTTCGGACCACCGTAGGTAGGCTTGCCATTCGAACGTTTGCCCGATCGCTTGAAGTCGTCGAAGGAGCGGGAGCTTCCAGACATGCCGGCTCGAACGTCTCGTCGCTATTGCTGAGCTACGATGCGGTTTATCTCGCCGCATCAACCCTGGTTTTGCTGTGCGGATACGCGCCCGTAGGTCGTGACAGCGAAGTTTGTGTAGACATTTTCTATACTTCTGCACAGCGTAGAATTGCGCTCGAAGATACCTACGCATTTTTCGTTCTGAACCGATGGTCTCACGATGTTGTCTGGAAACTGTGCAAGCGTATCATCAGAACCATCGACGCGCCCTGTGAAATCAAAGAGCATCTTCGAATCCTGCGTTCTGACAAGCTAGACAAGGTTTCTCAACGCCGGAATTCTCAGATCTACGACCAAGCCAAGCTATATGCTGGCGACGACGAATTGCACTCCGACTTCCCAACGTTGAAGCCGGTCTTGGACGCCTCGTGGGCAGTAGACCGTTACCGGACCATCTTCCTCGCTTTATCAAAAATCAATTGGCAACTGGTCGCGCTTGCTGACATGGAAAGGCACTTAGCGAAGCTGGCGAACGCCCAACGGCGCAAGGTCTGTGCAGTCCGCTAGTGAATTATGGTAATTTCGCTATTCTGTTTATGTGGCCATCCGCTTGCTCTTCTTGGCCCTGACTGCGACCGGCGCGGTGGGCGCTGAGGCTCGAAGCCCGTGCCTCGCATGCCAGGCCTCCGCCCCCGCGCTCGCGCAGGTCGCACCCCCCACCCCCGGCTTGCGCGATGTCGCGGGGGAGCGGGAGCGGCCTTTGCGGGTGGAGGTGGTGGCGGACCTTGATTTTGCTCGCGTGGTGGCGGGGAATTCGGGGGGTGCGCTGGCGATCGGGGCGGATGGCTCGGACCGCTCGGAGGGGGAGGTGCGCGTCATCGGGGCGGGGGGCTTCACCGCGCGCGTCGCGGTCTCCGGCACCCCCAATCGCGCGGTGCGGATCGGGCTCCCGTCGCGCATCACGCTGCGCTCGCCGGGGGGGCAGGAGACGCACATCACCGACCTCACCGCCAGCACCCCGCTGCTCAGCCGGCTGGGGCCCGACGGGCGGCTCGACTTCACCATCGGCGGGCGGCTGATCGTGCCGCCGGGGCTCGACGGCAACTTCCGCGGAAATATCGCGATCGACGTGAGCTACGAATAGCGGCCTCGCGCGGGCGCCTGGCTCGACGCGAGGCGGGGTGCTGCGAATGGGGGCGCTCGCCGAGGGGTGTTCGGCGCTGTCCTACAGCTGCGCGTCGCACTTAGTCCCCGGCTCTTCGAACGAGGGGAGCGGGGATGCCGGCGACGCCGATCAGCGACAGCGAAGCGAGGAGTGTGGCGGCGGGCTTGCCTCGCAAGGGCGCGGCCCGTGGCAAGCCTGCTGGCGCCACCGCCCCGCGCGAGCCGCGCTTCTCGCTCGCCCGGCAGGCGCGATTTCTGGCGGTGCTGGAGGAGACCAGCAACATCACGCTCGCCGCGCGCGAGGCGGGGGTGGATCCGCGCAGCGCGCGTCGGCTGCGCTCCAGCAATCCCGCGTTCGAAGCGCGCTGGCGGGAGGCGATCGACGCGGGCGTGGTCGACCTCGAAGCGCGTATGCTCGAACGCGCGCGCTTTGGCAGCGACGAGGTGCAGACGACCACCAAGGACGGCGATGCCCAGCGCCGCGTGACGCGCAAGCTCGACCCCGCGCAGGGTCGCTGGTTCCTCACCTACTACTCCAAGCTGCGCGCGGACCTGTCGGTGGAGCGCGAACGCGCCGCCGCGCGCGCCGGGGCAGAGGCCGCTGCGGGCTATGACGAGGCGCGGCTGCGCACTCGGCTGATC
>CAKZIN010000052.1 GCA_936933955.1 uncultured Sphingopyxis sp.
GCGATGCGAGCCAGAACACCGCCAACGTCGCGAGCGCGGCAAAGCTCGCCAGCGAACGGACGTGCGCGACGATGGCCCGCATCGGGCCATGCCCCGACAGCGCGGCAAAGCGCACCGCAGCGGCATCGACCGGGGTGAGCAGCAGCGCGGCGATGAAGCTCAGCGCGCCGACGAGGGCGAGCGCGCCCGCCCCCTCCCCCGCCAGCGCCGCGACCGCGCTCACGCCCAGCGCGGCGAACAGTCCGGCGGCGGGGCGGTGCAGCAGCCGGGGGAGGCCGCGTAGCCGTGCGAGCAACCGCCCCTCTCCCCGCCCGCCGACTAGCCGCCACGCCGCATGGCCGAGCAGCGCGCCAACGACGTAGCTGCCTGCAAACGACAGCAGCGCGTCGGGCCGCATGAGCGCGACCGCCGCGCCCAGCGCCGCCAGCAGGCTCGCGTGGATGGCGAGGCCGAGCCTCGACCGCTCCCCCCGCCGCAGCGCATCGGCGGCGAGCGCGCCTTCGCTTTCGTGAAAGCGCAGCCGTTGGTCGACCCGCCAGCCCGCAGCGGGGCCGATCAGGCTGCCGAGCGCGGACGCCGCCAGCGCTGCCGTCAGCGGCTCCCACGGCGCCGCCAGCGAACGCCCGGCGAACAGCCCGCCGATGAGGACCAGCGCCAGGATCCCCCGGTCGGACCAACGCGCAAAGGTTGCGGCGGCGGCGTTGCGCAGCAGCAGCGCATCGTGCCGCACCAGCCGCCCGCGGTGCCCGGTCATCTGCGCCTCTACCAAGGTGCCCCCCATGCGCGCACGCTAACCGGCTTCGCGGAGAGTTTCCACGCCGCGCTCACCGGCCACGGCACGCGGGCGCTACGTATCTAACCCATCACAAGAGCGACCGAGCGAGCGCCGGACGACCGCGCGAGGATCGCCCCGACCTTGACCTTGGCGCGCTCCTCCCCTAGTGGCGCGCGCTTCCACACATGGACCCCGCACCCCGGTGAAGCGGTGGTCGCGTCGATGCTTTCGGGCGTCGGCGGGTGGCCCCGGGCTTGCCGTGCGCGCAATTCCGCGCCGCGCGGCGCACACACGATGGAGTGACATATGTCGAAGCGCCACAGCGCCAAGTACAAGATCGACCGCCGCCTCGGTGAAAATATCTGGGGCCGTCCCAAGAGCCCGGTCAACAAGCGCGAATATGGCCCCGGCCAGCATGGCCAGCGCCGCAAGAGCAAGGTCAGCGACTTCGGCATCCAGCTGCGCGCCAAGCAGAAGCTCAAGGGCTACTACGGCGACGTCACCGAAAAGCAGTTCAAGCGCGCCTATTCCGAAGCGTCGCGGATGAAGGGCGACACCAGCCAGAACCTGATCGGCCTGCTCGAGCGCCGCCTCGACGCGGTCGTCTATCGTTCGAAGTTCGCGCCGACCGTGTTCGCCGCGCGCCAGCTGGTGAGCCACGGCCACGTCTATGTGAACGGCACCCGCTGCAACATCGCCAGCCGCCAGATCCGCCCGGGCGATGAAGTGACGCTCGGCAAGAAGGCGCAGGAAATGGCGCTCGTCGCCGAAGCGCAGTCGCTGCCCGAGCGCGACCTCCCCGACTACATTGCGGTCGACGGGACGAAGGCGACCTTCACTCGCGTGCCGACGCTGGACGAAGTTCCCTATCCGGTGAAGATGGAACCGAACCTGGTGGTCGAGTTCTACTCGCGCTAAGCAAACCAAATTCGCGCTGATCGCTCCGGCGATATCGGCGGACGGAGGGCGGGACCGGCAACGGCTCCCGCCCTTCGCTTGTTTGAGCGGCCCCGCATGCGGCGGTTCGCGCCTTGGCGCGGGCGGGGCGAGCGGCTAGCGTGGCGCTTTCCCCTTGCCGTTGAGGTGTCCCCCATGCGCCGTTCGCTGATCCTTGCCGCCACCGCCAGCCTGTCCGCCCTCGCCATTTCCGGCTGCACGGCGCTGAGCCAGGTGACCGCCACCGCGTCGGACGTGGCGACGATGCGCGACGTCGTGCGCGCGACGCAGGGTGCGATCGACGCGCGCCGCATCAACATCAGCGAAACGACCTTCCGCGACGCGGTCAACCGCCTCGCCTCCGATGAATTCGAGGGCCGCGCCCCCGGCACCGTCGGCGAGGAAAAGACCGTCAACTACCTCATCGAACGCTTCCGCGCGCTCGGCCTGCAACCCGGCAACAACGGCAGCTGGACGCAGAGCGTGCCGATGGTGGAGGTCACGGGCAGCAACTATTCGCCGATGACCTTCCGCACCCCGCGCGGCGGGCTGCGGCTGGCGCATGCGGACGACTTCGTCGGCGGCAGCTACCGGCTGGTGCCCAACACGCGCGTCGCCAACAGCGACGTGGTGTTCGTCGGCTATGGCATCAACGCGCCCGAAAAGGGGTGGAACGACTATGCCGGGGTCGACGTGCGGGGGAAGACCGTGGTCATCCTCGTCAACGATCCCGACTGGCAGACGCCGACTGTCGGCGGCACCTTCAACGGCCGCGCGATGACCTATTACGGCCGCTGGACCTACAAGTTCGAGGAGGCCGCGCGGCAGGGCGCGGCGGCGGCGATCATCGTCCACGACACCGAACCCGCCGCCTATGGCTGGAACGTCGTCCGCTCGTCTTGGACCGGGCCGCAATATATCGCAGCGGCGGCCGACAACCATATGGGGGAGACGCAGGCCAACGCCTGGATGCAGCTCGGCCGCGCGCGTGAGCTGTTCGCGGCCGCCGGGCAGAACTTCGACGCGCTGCGCGACGCGGCGAAGCGCCCCGGCTTCCGCGCGGTGCCGCTCACCGGGACGAGCATGTCGCTGTCCTTCGACAATGGGATGCGCACCACCCCGTCGCGCAACGTGATCGCGACCATCCCCGGGCGGACGCGGCCCAACGAATATGTGCTCTACACCGGCCACTGGGATCACCTCGGCCGGTGCGAGGCGCGCAATGGCGACGACATCTGCAACGGCGCGGTCGACAACGCGACCGGCACCGCCGCGCTGGTGGCGCTCGCCGAAGCGCATATGCGCGCCGGTGCGCCCGACCGCACGCTCGTCTTCCTTGCGGTGACGGGGGAGGAATCGGGGCTGCTCGGTTCCGAATATTA
The DNA here is from genome assembly GCA_936933955.1 of uncultured Sphingopyxis sp. Taxonomy (GTDB): domain Bacteria; phylum Pseudomonadota; class Alphaproteobacteria; order Sphingomonadales; family Sphingomonadaceae; genus Sphingopyxis. Next base: position 3,094 of record CAKZIN010000052.1, read on the forward strand.
CGCCGCCAACCCGGTCTTCCCGCTCGCGCAGACCGTCGGGGGCGTGAACATGGACGCGCTGTCGCCCGCGGGTCCGGCGCGCGACGTGACCGTGATCGGGCGCGGCAAGTCGGAGCTCGACCAGTATCTCGCCCGCGCGCTGGCGGCGGAGGGACGCACCGCGTCCGACGAACCGACGCCGGAAAAGGGCTTCTACTACCGCTCCGACCATTTCAGCCTGGCGAAGCTCGGCGTGCCGATGATCTATTTCGACGGCGGTGAGGATCTGGTCGAGGGCGGGCGTGCGGCGGGCGCGGCGGCCAACGCCGACTACACCACCAACCATTATCACGCGCCATCGGACGAGGTCGGAATCATCCGCCGCTGGGACGGGATGATGGCCGACATGCGGCTCTACTACCGCGTCGGGCGCGAGCTCGCGATGACCAGCGCCTGGCCCAACTGGGTCGCTGGTGACGAGTTCCGCGCCGCCCGCGACCGCAGCCGCGCGGGGCGCTGACCCGCACCATGGTGGTGACACTCGGTCCGGTCCCGGAGTGGGGACCGCAGGAGCTGCTGTGGATCGGCTTTCCCGCGATCCGCGCCGAATGGGGCGACGCGTTTGAACCCGCGCGGGGGGAGATCGCCGCCTTCGCGCGCGCGGTGGCGGAAAGCGGGCAGCGCACGATCCTCCTCTGCAACAGCGAGGATGACGCGAGCGTCGCGCGGTGCCTCACCGGCGATGCGGTGGAGCTGCGGGTGGTGCAGATCGGCGATGTGTGGCTGCGCGATACCGGGCCGATCACGCGCGGTTCCGGCAGTGAGAGGCGCGCGCAGATCTTTGGCTTCAACGGCTGGGGCGGCAAATATCTCATGCCCGGCGACGCCGAGCTGGGGGAGCGGCTGGCGGCGCAGCACGACCTTCCCGCCGACCTCCACGATTGGGTGCTGGAGGGGGGTGCGATCGACTGGGACGGCGCTGGCGCGCTGGTGACCACCGAACAATGCCTGCTCAACCCCAACCGTAACCCCGACCTGACGCGCGACGAGGTGGAGGCGCGGCTGCGCGAAGACCTGGGCGTGCGCGACATTCTGTGGCTGGGCGAAGGGCTGATCGCCGATCATACCGATGGGCACGTCGACAACCTCGCCCGCTGGGTCGCGCCGGGACGGCTGTTGCTGCCCGAACCGACAGGGGAGGACGACCCCAACGCCGCCATCTACGCCGACGCCCGGGCGCGGGCGGAGGCGGCGGGGGTGGCGGTCGTCACCCTCCCCTCCCCCGGACGCTACGCCATCGACGGTGCGGTTTCGCCCGCGAGCCACATGAACTTCGCGATCACCAATGCGCTGGTGGTCATGCCCGCCTATGGCACCGGCACGGACGATGCCGCAGCGGCGCGACTGGCAGAGCTGTTTCCTGACCGGCGCGTGCTGGCGCTTGCGGCGGAAGCGCTGCTCGCCGGCGGGGGCAGTTTCCACTGCTGCTCGATGCAGCTGCCGCGCTGACGGGGGGCCGGGGGGTGTTAAGCGAACAGGAACGCGCGGCGTTGGCGGCGATCGACGGCGCGGCGATGCTATCCCACGTCGAGCGCTGGTGCGCGATCAACAGCGGTTCGGCGAACCTCGACGGGCTCGCGAGGATGGCCGACGTGCTCGGCGAGGCCTTTGCCGCCGCGCTGCCCGGCGAGGTCGAGCGCGTCGCTCCCGCGCCGGTCGAAATGCTGCGCGCCGACGGCACCACCGCCAGCGCGCGTGCGGGCGATCACCTCGTCCTGCGGGTGCGTCCGCGGGCGGAGCGGCGGGTGCTGCTGACCGGGCACATGGACACGGTCTATCCCGCCGACCACCCGTTCCAGACGCTGCGCTGGGTCGAGCCGGGGGTGCTGAACGGCCCCGGCGTCGCGGACATGAAGGGCGGCATCGCGGTCATCCTCGCCGCGTTGCAGGCGATCGAAGCCGCGGGCGTCGGTGACGCGCTCGGCTACGATGTGCTGCTCAACAGCGACGAGGAGGTGGGGAGCGCGGGGTCAGCCCCGCTGATCCGCGAGCTCGCCGCGGGCAAGCTCGCCGCGCTGACCTTTGAGCCGGCGATGGACCGCGACGGAACGCTTGCCGCCGCGCGGCCGGGGAGCGGCAATTTCTCGTTCGAGGTGCGCGGGCGATCGGCGCACGCCGGGCGCAACCCGCACGATGGGCGCAACGCGCTGGTCGCCGCCGCCGACCTCGCGCTGCGGCTGAAGGCGGGGGTGCGCGACGGCCTTTCCATCAACCCCGCGCGGATCGACGGGGGGAGTCCCAACAACGTCGTCCCCGACCTCGCCATCCTGCGCGTCAACCTGCGCCCGCGCGGGCCCGCCGAACTCGACGCGGCGGAGGCGCTGATCGCCGACGCGCTCGTTCACGTTGCGGCGGAGCATCAGGTGCTGATCACCCGCCACGGCGGCTGGGGGCGCCCGCCCAAGCCCGTCACGGCGGAGGCGGAGCGGCTCTACACGCTGGTGGAGCGCGCGGGCGCCGACCTTGGCCTCGAGATCGCTCGGGCGGACAGCGGCGGGGTATGCGACGGCAACAACATCGCCGCTTGCGGAGTGCCGGTGATCGACACCATGGGGGTGCGCGGCGGGGCGATCCATTCGCCCGAGGAATATCTCATCACCGACAGCCTCTCCGAACGCGCGGGGCTGGCGGCGGTGACGCTGCTGCGGCTGGCAAAGGACGGCCTGAACGGGGGACAGCTTTGAGTTTCGTGATCCGCGCCGCGTCGCGCGCCGACCTGCAACCGATGTACGAGATGGCGAAGCTGACCGGCGGCGGTTTCACCAACCTGCCCCCCGATCGCAAGGCGCTGTCGGCTAAGCTCGAACGCGCAGAGGCCGCCTTCGCCGCGCGCGACGACGGCCCGGAAGACCGCCGCTTCGTGCTGATGCTCGAACATGCGCCGAGCGGCGACATTCGCGGCACGTGCCAGATCTTCACCCGCGTCGGGGTCGACTGGCCGTTCTATTCCTATCGCATCGGGTCGATCAGCCAGCACAGCAAGGAGCTCGGCCGCACCTTCCGCGCGGATACGCTGAGCCTCGTCACCGACCTCGAAGGCGCAAGCGAGGTGGGCGGGCTGTTCCTCCACCCGCATGAGCGCGCGGGCGGGCTCGGGCTGTTGCTCGCCCGGTCGCGCTATCTGTTCATCCGCGCGCACCGGGCGATGTTCGCCGACCGCGTCCTCGCCGAGCTGCGCGGGGTGATCGACGATTCGGGCGGCTCCCCCTTCTGGGACGGCGTCGCGGGCAAGTTCTTTGGCATGACCTTTCAGGAAGCGGACACCTTCAACGCGCTCCACGGCAATCAATTCATCGCCGACCTGATGCCCAAGCACCCCGTCTACGTCGCGATGCTGAGCGAAGGCGCGCGCCATGTGATCGGCCTCCCCCACCCCAGCGGGCGCGCGGCGATGCGGATGCTGGAGAATGAGGGGTTCGCGTTCGAAAACTATGTCGACATCTTTGACGGCGGGCCGACCATGACCGCGCAGACCGACCGCGTGCGCTCCATCGCCCACGCGCGCGATGCAAAGGTTGCCTGCGTCGGCGAAGGCGCGAACGCCACCCGCGCGCTGATCGCCTGCGGCCGCTGGGGCGAGTTTCGCTGCACGATCGGCATGGTAAGCGATGGCGCGGAGGGCGTTGCGCTCGACGAGGCGGCGGCGGTGGCGCTGGGGGTCGAAGCGGGCAGCGACGTGCAGTGGATCGCCGCGTGACCGTCACCGAAATCAACTTCGACGGCATCATCGGGCCGAGCCACAATTATGCCGGGCTGTCGCGCGGCAATATCGCGTCGGCGAACAATGCGGGGGCCACCTCGCACCCGCGCGCGGCGGCGTTGCAGGGCCTCGCCAAGATGCGCAGCGTGATGGCGCTGGGCGTGCCGCAGGGCTGGTTCATGCCGCTCGACCGACCCAATGCGCGCTGGCTGGAGGCGCTTGGGACGAACGTTGCGGAGGCGGAGCCGCACCTGCGCGCGGCGGCGTTCAGCGCCTCCTCCATGTGGGCGGCGAACGCGGCGACGGTCAGCCCCGCGCCCGACGCCGACGATGGGCGCTGCCACCTGACCGTCGCGAACCTCGTCACCATGCCGCACCGCAGCCACGAATGGCGCGGCACGTTAGCCCAGCTGCGGCTCGCCTTCGCGCACGATGCGTTCGCGGTGCACGATCCCATCGCCCCGCCCTTCGGCGACGAGGGCGCGGCGAACCACATGCGGCTCGCGCCGTCGCATGGTGAGGCGGGGGTGGAGATCTTCGTCTATGGCCGCGACGGCGGCGGCTTTCCCGCGCGCCAGCATCGTGAGGCGAGCGCCGCAGTTGCGCGCCGCCACCGCCTCGACCCCGCGCGCACCCTGCTGATCGAGCAGGCGCCGCGCGCCATCGCCGCGGGCGCGTTCCACAACGATGTCGTCGCGGTGGCCAACGGCCCCGTCCTCCTCGCCCACGAAGCCGCCTTCGCCGACCGCGACGCCGCCATAGCCGCGATGCGCGCCGCCGCGCCGTTCATGGAGCTGGTCGAGGTGAGCGAGGCGGAGGTGCCGCTCGCCGACGCGATCCGCGGCTACCTCTTCAACGGGCAGCTTATCACGCGCCCCGGCGGCGGCATGGCGCTGGTTATCCCGACCGAGGCGGCGGACACCCCCTCCATCGCGCGCTGGGCGGAGCGCGTGCTCGCGCGCAACGGCCCGATCCGCGATGTGCTGCCGGTCGACGTGCGCCAGTCGATGGCCAACGGCGGCGGCCCCGCCTGCCTTCGCCTGCGCGTCGTCGCCGACCTAGCGAGCGTGGATCCGCGCTTTATCGTCGACGAACAGAAGCTTGCGACGGCGGAAGCCATCGTCGCCGCGCACTGGCCTGAGAGCATCGCCCCCGCCGACCTTGCCCAGCCCGCCCTGATCGAACAGGTGCGGTCCGCGCGCGCGGCGCTGCTCGACGCACTGGATCTGGGCGATCTGGCCGAAGAACGTAGTTAACGCGCTTTCAACCTTTGCGCCGCGGCGGCACTCCAATGCCCATGTCGCGCATCAAACGCCTGTTCCAGATTCGCACCCGGCTCGATGCCTGCCTGATCATCTACGCGCTGGCGCTGGGCGTGGTGGAGCGCGGGCTCCACTATCTCCAGCAGTTCCCCGGCTACGGCGGCTGGCTGCTGTTCGCGGCGTGCACCGGCTCGGTGTTCCTCGCCGGCGCCAAGATCTTCGACTGCCTGCGCTACGAAGCCGCCGAGCGCGAGCGCGCCGCGGCCTAGATCAACATTCGACGACGTTGACCGCGAGGCCGCCGGTCGAGGTTTCCTTGTATTTCGCGCGCATATCCTGCCCGGTCTGCCACATGGTGGCGATGACCTTGTCGAGGCTGACGATGTGGCTGCCGTCGCCGATCATCGCGATGCGGCTGGCGTCGATCGCCTTGACCGCGCCCATCGCGTTGCGCTCGATGCACGGGATCTGAACCAGCCCCGCGATGGGATCGCAGGTGAGGCCGAGGTTGTGCTCCATGCCGATTTCCGCCGCATTCTCGATCTGCGCATTGGTCCCGCCGAGCGCCGCGGTCAGCCCCGCCGCCGCCATCGAGCAGGCGACGCCGACCTCCCCCTGGCAGCCGACTTCCGCGCCGGAGATGCTGGCGTTGCGCTTGTAGAGCGCGCCGATCGCGCTGGCGGTGAGGAGGAAGTCGCGTACGCCCTGGCGATTGCCGCGGCACATGCGCTCGTAATAGCGGATGACGGCGGGGATCACGCCCGCCGCGCCGTTGGTGGGCGCAGTAACGACGCGGCCGCCAGCGGCATTTTCCTCGTTCACCGCCATCGCCCACAGGTTGATCCAGTCGAGCCCGGCGAGCGGCTCCGACAACACACCTGCATCGCGCTCGCGCAGGCTGGCGGCGATGGCGGGTGCACGGCGGCGGACGTTGAGCCCGCCGGGCAGCACGCCTTCGGTGCAGCAACCCGCGTCGATCGAGCTCGCCATCGTCGCCGCGACGAGGTCGAGTCGCGCGTCGATCTCCGCATCGTCGGCGAGCGCGCGTTCATTGGCGCGCATCAACTGCGCGATGGTGAACCCCGCCGCGTCCGCCATCGCCAGCAGCTCGACGCCGCTGGTGAAGGGGTAGGGAAAGGCGGCTTCGGCGACGTCGCGCTGGTTGCCCGCCGCGATCTCATCCTCGTCGCGCACGAAGCCGCCGCCGATCGAGAAATAGCAGCGCGCTTCGAGCACCGCCCCGTCAGCGTCGCGCGCAACGAGGCGCATGGCGTTGCTGTGCTCTGCGCGGCGTTCGCGGGTGAGAAAGCGGATGTCGCGCGCGGGGGTGAAGGCGATGTCGCGCCCCGCCACGGCGAGCAACCCGTCGCGCTCCGCTCGGCTCCACAGTGCGTCGATCGCCTCGGCGCTGGTGGTCGGCGGCCGCTCCCCGCCGATCCCCGCCACGATGGCACGCTCGGTGGCGTGCCCCTTTCCGGTGAGCGCGAGGCTGCCGTAAAGATCCGCCTCGATCCCCGCGACGCGATCGAGCAGCCCCAGCCCGGCGAGCCGATCAACGAACGCCCCTGCCGCGACCATCGGCCCGGTGGTGTGCGACGATGAGGGGCCGACCCCCAGTTTGAACAGCTCGAACGTCGAAATCATGGCCCTGCCGTAGCGCAAATGTTTGCGCTCGCAACTGTCGAGTGCGGGCGCGGCTGTGTGTTGGGGGGTGGGGGGCTAACGCGGAAGTCCCATACCCTCACCCAACCCTCTCCAAAGGGGAGAGGGCTATGCGTTCCGCGCCTCGTTCGAGCAGTGCGCGTATCCCCCTCTCCCTCCGGGAGAGGGTCGGGGTGAGGGCTATTCGCCCCGCACCTCGTTCACCGCGTCGCACAGTTGCGCGACCGAGAACGGCTTTGCCAAAAACGCGACGTTGGCGAGTGCGATCGACTGGCGCAGCTGCTCCTCGGCATAGCCCGACATGAACAGCACGGGGAGGTCGGGGTGTTTCTGGCGCAGGTGGCGTGCCATCGTCGGCCCGTCCATCTGCGGCATCATCACGTCGCTGACGACGAGGTCGATGTCCGCCCGCCCGGCGACCTCCAGCCCCTCCTCGCCGTTGCTGGCGGTGAGCACGGTGTAGCCCGCGCGGACCAGCGCGCGTTCGGCGACGGCGCGAACCATATCCTCGTCCTCGACGACCAGGATGGTGCCGCTGCCCCAGCTGGTCGCGCTCGCCTTGGGCGCGGGGGCGGGCACGGGTTCGCTCGCCTCCTCTTGATGCACGGGGAGGTAGACCGAAAAGGTCGTGCCCTTGCCGAGCTCGCTGTCGGCGAAGATGAAGCCGCCCGACTGCTTGACGATGCCGTAGGCGGTGGCGAGGCCGAGCCCGGTTCCCTGCCCCAGATCCTTGGTCGTGAAGAAGGGTTCGAAAATCTTGGGCAGCACATCCGGCGCGATGCCGGTGCCGGTGTCCTTGACCTCGAGCAGCGCATAGTCGCCCGGCGGCATCGCCGCTTCGCCGAGCGCTTCGATCTCGTCCGCGGCGATCGCCCTGGTACTGACGGTGACGGTGCCCCCGCGCGGCATCGCATCGCGCGCGTTGACGACGAGGTTGAGGATGACCTGCTCGATCTGCGTCGGATCGGCGCGCACGGTCAGCACCCCGCGGCCATGCTTGACCGCGAGCTTCACCCCGTTGTCGAGCGACCGTTCGAGGAGGTGAGTCACATCCGCGACGATGTCCGACAGCGACACCGTCTGCGGGCGCAGCGTCTGTTGCCGCGAAAATGCGAGCAGCTGGCGGGTGAGGTTGGCGGCGCGATGCGCGTTGCTCTTGAGGCCTTGCAGGTCCTCATAGTCGCTGTCGCCCGGCGCGTGGCGCAGCAGCAGCAGGTCGCAGCTGCCGATGATGGCCGTCAGGATGTTGTTGAAATCATGCGCGATCCCGCCGGCGAGGGTGCCGACCATCTGCATCTTCGTTGCCTGCGCCACTTGCTGTTCGGTGCCGACGGCGGAGGCGGCGGGGCTCTGTTCGATGGTGAGCAGCACCGCTGCATCGCCGATCCCGCGCACCCCCGACATGGCGAGCGTCAGCGCGCGATCGGGGGCAGCGGCGGAGCGCACCGCGATGCTCGCCCCCATGCCGCGGCCGCTGGCGTGGCGGCGGATCGCCTCGCCCAGCGCGGCTTTGTCCTCGCCGATGACGAGGTCGGTGGGGTAGGTCGGGCTGGGGCGGTCGGTCGGCACCGCCAGCGCCTGGGCGAAGGCGGCGTTGAACAGGCGGAAGCGTCCGTCGCGGTCGACCAGCGCCAGCGGCGCGGGCAGGCTCTTGACCAGCCGCTCGACATGATCCGCCGCCAGCGACCGCTCACCCGAGGCGCCGTCGTCGTCGATCAGCAACAGCAGCAGCGGCGAGGCATCGAGTTCGCGGTCGAACGCGACCTCGATCAGCCGCACCGGCGGCGCGACGCCTGCGCGGGTGGTGCCAGCGCTCGCCGCCTCCCGTGAGAAGCGGATGACGCCGTGCCGGTCGACACGCAGCCATTCGGCGAAGTCCGAACCGTCGACCCGCTCGGCGAGGCTTGCGGTGGCGCGCAGGCGAAAGGCTTCGTTGCTGGCGCGGATGATGCCGCCCGCGCTGACCAGCGCCGCCATCACCCCCGACTCGCCGAGTGCATCGCCCGCGCGCCCGCGCAGGCCTTCGATCAACTGCAGCGCGGGGTCGCTGCGCTGATGCCGACGAAAGCGCCAGACGAGGTGATCATCGCCCCGCCCCGCGCGCGCGACCGCGCCCGATGCGCTGCCGCCCTCCACCGGAAAGTCCGCGACCGCCCCTTCGCCATCGCGCCACGCAGCGCGACCCGCGTCGGCGATCAGCGCGGTGGTGGCGGCATCGACGGGGAGCGCGGCGGGATTGGCCTCCGCGCCGAACCAGTCGACGAAGCGCTGGTTGGCGCATACCAGCCGCCCGCCGCGATCGGTGACGGCGATGGCGTCCTCGCTCGCGTCGGCGACCGCACGGGCGAGGATCCAGTCGGTCGCAGGGGCGAGGCTCCCCGGAGCACGCGGCACGGAGGCGGCGGCGGGCGCGCG
>CAKZIN010000053.1 GCA_936933955.1 uncultured Sphingopyxis sp.
GGCCCCCACCACCGCCCCCGCGCGTTGAGCGCCCGCTCGCCTGCGCACGCGCAACCGGCGGGGCGGCTCTACTGGCTGTTCCGCCGACGCTGGGATCGTGCGCAACGTCAGCTCGACCGGCGCGACGTGGTCGCCAGCGTGTCGAGCCAGAGCCGACCGACCGCGCGCTTCCTGCTGATGACCGCGGCCGCAGCTGGGATCGCGGTCCTTGGGCTCATCCAGAACAGTGTCGCGGTGATCATCGGCGCGATGCTCGTTGCCCCGCTGATGGGGCCGATCATGGGCCTGGGGTTCGGCATAGCGGTGGGCGACGCCGCCTTCATCCGCCGCGCCGCGTTCACGCTCGGCGCAGGCATCGCGCTGTCGCTGGCAATTGCGGCACTAATCGTCTGGGCGTCCCCGCTCGACCAGGTCACCAGCGAGATCGCGGCGCGCACGCAGCCGACGCTGCTCGACCTGATGGTCGCATTGTTCAGCGCGGTCGCAGGCGCCTACGCCACCGTTCGCGGACAGCAGGGGACGATCATCGGCGTCGCCATCGCCACCGCGCTGATGCCGCCGCTGGCGGTCGTCGCCTTCGGCCTCGCGACGCAGCGCTGGGAGGTTGCGGGCGGCGCTGCGCTGCTGTTCGCGACCAACTTCGTCACCATCGCGCTGGTCACCACGCTGGTTGCGCGCCTCTACGGCTTCAGGAGCAGCGACACCCCCGCCGCGCGCTGGCAAGGCCTGGGCATTGTCGCGACCTTCGTTCTTCTCGCGACGCCGCTCGGCTTCGGCCTCGCCCGCATCGCCTGGACGGAGCGCGCGCAGGCGGAGGCGGACAGCGCGATCCGCAGCGCTTTCGGCGCGCGCTCGCGCATCTCCGACCTGCGCGTTGCCGACGATGGAGAGGGGGTGCGCGTCACCGGCACGGTGTTCACGGTTCGCGCGCAGGGCACCGACGTGTCGGCGGTGGAACGCCGCCTCGAGGAGGCGTGGGACCGCCCGGTAACGGTCGAGCTCAACCAGTATCGCGTGCGCGACGCCGCCGCGATCGAGCGGGCGGAGGCGGACTTCGCGCAGGCCGACACGCAGACCACGCCGACCGACGGCGCCGAACGTGCGCGCGCTGCGCTCGCCGCAGTCGCCGGGGTGGCGCCAGATCAGGTGCTGGTCGATGCAACCTCGCGCCGCGCGGAGGCACGCGCCGTTCCCATCGCCGAGGCAGGGCTCGGCACCTATCGCGCGCTTGAGCAACGGGCTGCGGCCCAGGCGGGGGAAGGCTGGACGCTCCGCCTGATCCCGCCCCGCGCGCCGCTCCCGCCGCTTCCTCCGGCAGCGGACGAAGCATTTGCCGAGAGCGCGGCGCTGATCGCATGGGCGACCGACCGCACCGGCGCAGCGGTCGCGGTCGGGAGCAATACGCTCGCCGAGGCGCTGCGCGGTGCCGGAGCGCGCGTGGTGGTCGATGGCGCGACCCCGGCGCGACGCCCACGCTGGGTCGAAGCGCCGACGCCTGCGCCTGACGCAAGCGCGGAAAAGGCTCCGCCACAGGTCGCGGCGACGCCTCCGGACGGCGCGTGACATTCGCCCAGCAAGCATCGAAAAGGCTGCGGACGACGGGGGAGGACGCGCGATGACCATTCGAGAGATGCGGCTTGATCGACGGCAGCTGCTGGACGGTGCGGTTGCGGTCGGAGGGCTGGCGCTGGGCGGCTGCGCGGCGGTGACATCCTCCGCACTCGGCGCGGCCAGTGCGGCGGCGCCTGCGACGGGGTGGCGCAAGCTCCCCACCGAACCCTTTCGCGGCAAGCAGGACGATATTCATTTCGTCGACTTCGACCACGGCTTCTACGGCAATGGCGAAGGCAAGCTCTACGGCACGCGCGACGGTGGGGCGAGCTGGCAGAAGCTGTGGGAGCGGCACGGGACGTTCATCCGAGCGCTCGGCTTCATCGACCAGCGCACCGGTTTCATCGGCAATGTCGGCACCGGCTACTACCCGGGGGTGGAGGACGATACGCTGGTCTACCGCACCGACGACGGCGGGGTGACGCTGACCCCCGTGCGCGTCGCGGGGAGCGAGGCGCTGCGCGGCATCTGCGCGATCGACATCCTTCCGGTCCGCCGCGTCTATCAGGGCGAGCTTGCCGCGAGCCACGTCGTCCGTGCGGGCGGCCGTGTCGGCGGGCCGGGCGGGATCCTCGTCTCCAAGGATGGCGGGCGGAACTGGCAGATCGACACGCTCGGCGGCCAGGCGGCGATGATCCTCGACATCCACTTCGTCGATGAGCGCAACGGCTTCGTCGCCGCGGCGACCAGCGCTAACATCGCGGAGGCTCGCGCGCTGATCCTGCGCACGCGCGACGGCGGGCGGAGCTGGCACCCCGTCTACACCGGCACGCGCACGGCGGAGAACATCTGGAAGATGGCCTGGCCGAGCGCGCGCGTCGGCTATGCCACGGTGCAGAGCTACGATCCCGCGCCGACCAACACGCAGCGGCTGGTCGTCAAGACCACCGACGGCGGCGCGACCTGGCGCGAACTGCCGCTCGCGACCGGGCCGGGTCTCCAGGAGTTCGGCATCGGCTTTGCCGACGAACGTACCGGCTGGGTCGGCACGCGCGCGGGCGGCTTTGCGACGCGAGACGGCGGCGCGAGCTGGACCCGCACCGACTTCGGCGCCGCGGTCAACAAGATCCGCATCCTCCACGCCGACGGCCGCCACCGGGCCTTTGCCATCGGCAGCGACGTGCACCGGCTCGACTGGTAGCGCCCCGCGGCGGAAGCGCGGCGCCGCGCCGAGCGGAACTCATTGCGAATCGGCAACCAAAAAGCCTTGGCACTGTGCGGCGCGCCCGTCACAACATGCCTTATGCTGCGGCAATATCAGTTGGTGGAGGCGGTGCGCGCCTATGATCCGGATGCGGACGAGGATGCGCTCAACCGGGCCTATGTCTTCACCGTGCAGGCGCATGGGTCGCAGAAGCGCGCCAGCGGCGACCCCTATTTCAGCCACCCGGTCGAGGTGGCGGGGATCCTCACCGAACTGAAGCTCGATCAGGCGAGCATCATCACCGGCCTCCTCCACGACACGCTCGAAGATACGCTGACCACCGCGGATGAGATCGAACGGCTGTTCGGCGACGATGTCGCGCGGCTGGTCGACGGCGTGACAAAGCTCAGCAAGATCGAGCATCAGCAGGCCGCCAACGACAGCGAGCATGAACGCGCTGCGAAGAACCTGCGCAAATTCCTGCTCGCCATGTCCGACGACATCCGCGTGCTACTCGTGAAGCTCGCCGACCGGCTGCACAACATGCGCACGCTGCATCACATCCCGGCGCCCGAAAAGCGCCGCCGCATCGCGCGTGAGACGATGGACATCTACGCGCCGCTGGCGGAGCGCATTGGCCTCTACGAGTTCATGCGGGAGATGCAGCTGCTCGCCTTTCGCGAACTCGAGCCCGACGCTTATGAGAGCATCACCACCCAGCTTGACAAGCTGACCCGCGGCGGCACCGACCGGGTCAAGCGCATCGCGGAGGAAATCCGCGCTGAACTCGAAATGCACGGGATCGAGGCGGAGGTGACCGGGCGCGCAAAACACCCCTATTCGGTGTGGCGCAAGATGCAGGAGCGGCACGTCACCATCGAACAGGTGACGGACATCATGGCCTTTCGCGTCATCACCGCGGATGAGGACGCCTGTTATCGCGCGCTGGGCGTGGTCCATCGCCGGTGGAAGATGGTGCCGGGGCGGTTCAAGGATTTCATCTCCACCCCCAAGCGCAACGGCTACCGCTCGCTCCACACGACGGTGATGCGCGGCGAGAATATGCGGGTCGAAATCCAGATCCGCGACCGGAGCATGCACCGGCAGAATGAATTCGGCCTCGCCGCGCACTGGGCCTACAAGCAGGAGGCGCGGCCCGACGGGCAGGCGGGGTGGATCCGCGATCTTATCGAAATCCTCGAACAGACGCAGGATGCCGACGAACTCCTCGAGCACACGCGCATGGCGATGTATCAGGATCGCATCTTTGCCTTCACCCCCAAGGGCGCGCTGCACCAGCTGCCCAAGGGCGCGACGCCGGTCGATTTTGCCTATGCCGTGCACACGCGGCTGGGCGACCGTACCGTCGGCGCCAAGGTCAATGGGCGGCTGGTGCCGCTGCGCACGCAGCTCAGCAATGGCGACACGGTGGAGATCCTCACCAGCGACAGCCAGACGCCCGAGCCCGCGTGGGGCGGCTTCGTCGCCACCGGCAAGGCGCGCGCGGCGGTGCGCCGACATGTGCGCCACAAGGAGCGGGACGAGACGATCGCGCTCGGCCGCACCCTGTACGAGGCGCTGATCGCGCGGCTGCCGATCAAGGTCGGGGACAAGGCGCGCCGCGATGCGCTGGTGCGGCTCAAGCTCGGCAACGACGACGACCTCATGTATGCGATCGGTCGCCGCCAGCTGCGCGATACCGACGTGATGGACGCGCTCGTCCCCGGCATCGTCGCGGAGATGAGGGCGGGGGGCATCAGCTTCGACGCGACCAAGCCGATCAGCATCGAAGGGCTGACCCCGGGGGTCGCCTACGCCCTCGCCGAATGTTGCCGACCGATCCCCGGCGACCGCATCGTCGCGCTGGGGCACCCCGGCGAGGGGATCGAGGTGCACGTCATCGACTGCCCGCAACTTGCCGAGGTGGGCGATGCGGAATGGATCGACGTGCGCTGGCAGCGCGACAGCGAAGGCGGCACCGCGCGGCTGGTGGTGGTGTTGCGGCATGAACCGGGCACGCTCGCCGAGATGGCGGCGATCATCGCGCAGGCAGGGGCGAACATCATCAACTTCAGGCTCGCCAGCCGCGACGGGGGGTTCCACGCGATGCTCGTCGACGTGGAGGTCAAGGACCGCACCCACGTCATGCGCATCCTCTCCAACCTGCGCGCAAGCGACGTGGTGGTGAGCGCCGAGCGCGGGTGACCGGCGCCGTTCATCCCCCCGCCAAGCAGCGGTCGCTATGATCTGAGCTATGGACGCGACGTTCGCTCGCGCTAGGTTCGCGAGCAGGACCGCGTGGCGACACAAGGATTTGTTGAATATGTGGAAGGCGTTTTCGGGGGCTGCGGTGGTGGTCAGCCTCATCGCGCTCGGGGGAAGCGCAACCGCGCAGCAGCGCAGCGGGGAGTTCAGCCCCTACGGCGACTGGCAGAACCCCAAGCGGTCGGTGATCGTGCGCGCGACCCAGTGCGGCGAAAACCGCTTGTGCGGCACCGTCGTCTGGGCGAGCGACAGCGCCAAGGAGGATGCGCGGCAAAACGGCACCCCCAACCTCATCGGCACGGCGCTGCTACGCGATTACCGCCGCAGCGGCAGCAATCGCTGGTCGGGGCGGGTGTTCGTGCCCGACAACGGCAACACCTACGGCAGCCACATCCGCCAGCGGTCGACCGACCGGATCACGATTTCGGGCTGCGTGCTCGGCGGGCTGATCTGCCAGAGCCAGGACTGGGTCCGCGTCTCCCCGTCGCGTTGACGCGGCCCCGCTGCCGCTTCGTGCTCCGGCGGAGGCCGGAGCGGTGGCGTGACCCTTCGACACCTCAACCCAAAGCAACGTGCTCCTGCGAAAGCAGGAGCCTAGGGCGGTGAAGCACGGCGGTGCGTCGCCCTGGGCTCCTGCTTTCGCAGGGGCACTGGTGGGCTGACGTAGCGTCCTGAAGCCAACGCTCCGCCTTTCATCGGAGCACCAGGTGTTCCGAAGCGCATGACGTGCCAGCGCACATGATGCCTTCCCCCCCCCTTTGCCTTTCGCGTCCCACCGCCTAGCGTCGCGTGCGCAGAGGAACCGGGGAGTGTCGCACATGGGTCGTCATATTTTATTCGGGGTCAGCCTCGCCACGCTGGCGCTGGCGGGTTGCGCTTATGGTCCGAGCGAGGTCGCGAGCGCCGCCCCGCCGCCGGCACCCATTGCCGCTCCGTCCAGCACCGCGCCCACGCCGAGCGCGCCGCAACCGCCGATCGCCGCGCGGCGTGACCATGCGGTGACCACCCCGTTCGGCGTCTCGCGCAACGACCCCTATTACTGGCTGCGTGACGACACGCGGCAGAGTGCCGAAGTGCTCGCCTACCTCCGCGCGGAGAACAGCTACGCCGATGCGATGACCGCGCCGCTCGCGCCGCTGCGCGACCGGCTGGTGCAGGAGCTGACCGCGCGCGTGCAGCCCGACGAAACGTCGCTGCCGACGCTCGACAACGGCTATTATTACTACAGCCGCTTCGCTCCGGGCGCGGAGTATCCGATCCATGCGCGGCGCCGCGGCAACCTCCAGGCGCCCGAACAGGTCCTGCTCGACGTGGGCGCGATGGGGCAGGGCAAGGGCTATTACAGCGTCGGCGACTACGAGGTCGCGCCCAACGACCGCATCCTTGCCTATGTCGACGACAGTGTCGGGCGGCGGCAGTACACGCTGCGCTTTCGCGACCTGACCACCGGCCGCGACCTTGCCGACACGGTCGAGAATGTCGAACCCAACCTCGTCTGGTCGGGCGACAGCCGCACCGTCTTCTACGTCGAGAAGGATCCCGTCACGCTGCTCTCCAAGCGGGTGAAGGCGCACGTCCTCGGCACTCCCGCCAGCGCCGACCGGCTGGTGTATGAGGAGGCGGACGAGACCTATTACATGGGGATCGGCAAGACCACGGACGACGAATTCATCTGCATCGGCGTGCAGAGCACCGTCGCCGCGGAGAGCCGGTGCACGCCGTCGGCCAACCCCGGTCGCTGGACGGTCATCGCCCCGCGCCAGCGCGACCACCTCTACGATGTCGACCACGCTGGCGGGCGTTGGGTGATCCGCTCCAACCGTGGCGCGCCCAACTATCGGCTCTACACCACCACCGACGCGGCGCGCGGGCCGTCGGCCTGGCGCGACCTGGTGGCGCCGAGCGAAACCGCGTTCATCGACAGCGTCCAGCCCTTCGACCGCTTCATTGCCATCAACGAGCGCGTCGGCGGGGTGAAGCGGCTGCGCATCCTCTCGAACGACGGATCGAGCCGGGTCATCGACGCCAACGACAGCGCCTATGCGATGAGCATCGGCGACAATCGCGAAGCGAACGCGACGACGCTGCGCTACGTCTACACCGCGATGAATACCCCTGCGACGATTTACGACGTCGACATGACCACGGGGGAGCGGCGGGTGATGCGGGTGCAGCCGGTGCCGACCTACGACCCGGCGAACTATGTCTCCGAACGTGTCTGGGCGACCGCGCGCGACGGCACGCGTGTGCCCGTGTCGCTGTTCTACAGGCGCGGCACGCCGCGCGACGGCACCGCGCCGATGCTGCAGGTGGGTTACGGCAGCTACGGCATGTCGAGCGACCCTGCGCTCAGCACCTACCAGATCAGCCTCGCCGATCGCGGCGTCGTCATCGCGCTCGCCCATATTCGCGGCGGGCAGGAGATGGGACGCGCCTGGTATGACGCGGGCAAGATGTTCAACAAAAAGAACAGCTTCACCGACTTCATCGACGTCACCCGCTGGCTCGTCGCCAACCGCTACGCCGCGCGCGATCGGGTGGCGGCGATGGGTGGCAGCGCGGGCGGGTTGCTGATGGGCGCGATCGCCAACATGGCGCCGGAGGACTATCGCGCGATCGTCGCGCATGTGCCGTTCGTCGATGTGGTGACGACGATGCTCGACGCCTCGATCCCGCTCACCACCGGCGAATGGGACGAGTGGGGCAACCCCGCGAACCGCGCCAGCTACGACTATATGTTGAGCTACAGCCCCTACGACCAGGTCTCGAGGCAAGCCTATCCGGCGATGTTCGTGACCACCGGGCTCCACGACAGCCAGGTCCAGTATTTCGAGCCTGCCAAGTGGGTCGCGGCGTTGCGGCACACCAAGACCGACAATAATCCGCTCATTTTCCGCACCAACATGGAGGCGGGGCACGGCGGGCGTTCGGGTCGGCTGCGGCGGTTCGGCGAGCAGGCGGAATATCTCGCCTTCATGCTCGATCAGCTCGGCGCGCGCGACATCGTTACGCGCTGAGGCGACGGGTAAAAAAACCGGAGGGTGGCTTCCCACCCTCCGGTTCGCGCCTTCAGTCAGGTACGCGTCGCTTCAGAGCGACACGTCCGCGCGGTCTTCGGGATTGGCGCGGCCTGCATCCTTGCCCATCAGCTTATAGGCGACCGATTTGAGGAAGCCCGACGTGTCCGAACGCCACAGGCTCACATCCTCGGCGTCGAGGCAGAGCAGCAGCAGTTCGGGATCCTCGCGCCCGTCCTTGTAGTACATCGCCGCCATCGGCGACCAAAGCTCGTCGATGATCGCTTTGTCCTCGACCGTGCGCAGCGGACCGTGGATCGACGCGAAGATGCCGTGATCCTTGGAGGTGAACGCCGCGATCGCGCGCGCACCGGGCTTCGCCAGAACGTCCGCGCCGACGCCTTCGCTGCGGCTGGCGAAAAAGTAGATTTTGGGATCGGTGTCGGCGCCGTCGACCTCGCGCATCTGGGCGGTCATCGGGCGGGTAGCGTTGTCCGAGCATCCGGCCACGCCCAGCATCAGCGTGCGGCTTTTCTCCAGCGATTCCCAGAATTCTGCGACCAGTTCGCGGTTGTCGTCGGTATCGGTGCTCATCCAAACGCTCCTTGCATAGTGTCGCCCGCTCAACGCCGACATCGCCGCGAAGTTCAGCGCGGCTGGGCGACATTGAACTGTCTTTCGGCGCGACTAGGGTGCGCGCTCGCGATCCAAGGGGAACCCATATGAGCATCAATCGCCGCACCGCGCTTGGCCTGATCGGCGGCGGAGGGCTGGGCGCCATCGCGCTCCCCGCGAGAGCGCAGCCAGCGCTGCGAGACGCGCGCTTCGATCACGGCGTCGCGAGCGGCGACCCTGCCGCCGACGGCGCCGTACTGTGGACCCGCGCGAGCGTGGCGACGGGGGCGGAGGGCGACGTGCCGCTGGTCTGGCGCGTGGCGCCGCTCGAGGGCGGGCGGACGCTGCGCTCCGGGCGCGTCACCGCACGCGCGGCGGCGGATCATACCGCCAAGGTCGTCGTCGCGGGCCTCCGCTCGGGCACGGAGTATCGCTACTGGTTCGAGACTGCGGCGGGGACGCGCTCGCCGATCGGGCGCTTCCGGACGCTGCCGGTGGGGCGCACCGACCGCTTCGTGCTCGCGCTCGCATCGTGCCAGCTGTGGCCCGGCGGCTACTTCAATGCCTACGCCGATATGGCGCGCCTGCCGCGGCTCGACGCGGTGCTGCATCTTGGCGACTATATCTACGAATATGGGCCCGAGGGTTACGGATCGGAAATCGGTCGCGCGCTCGGCCGACTCCCCGATCCGCCGCACGAGACGGTCACGCTCGCCGACTATCGCCGCCGCCATGCGCAGGTGAAGTCGGACCCGGCGATGCAGGCGGCGCACGCGCGCGCCGCGTTCATCTGCGTTTGGGACGACCACGAAACCGCCAACGATGCCTGGGTCGGCGGGGCGGAGAACCACATGCCGAGCCGCGAAGGCGACTGGCGTGCGCGCAAGGCGGCGGCGCTCCAGGCCTATTTCGAATGGATGCCGATCCGCCCACCCGCCCGCGCGAGCGACCCGGCGGCGATCTTTCGCAGCTTCGAGATTGGCGAACTCGCGACGCTGGCGATGCTCGAGACTCGGCTGCTCGCGCGCGACGAACAGATCGCGTTCAAGGGGGAGGTGCCGCGCCCCGACGACATCGCCGCCATGCTGCGCGACCGGCTGCGGCCCGACCGCGAGCTGCTCGGCGCGGCGCAGTTCGCGTGGCTTGAGCGCGTCATGCAGCGCTCGGTGCGCGCGCGCAAACCGTGGCAGTTGCTCGGCCAGCAGGTGGTGATGGCGCGCGTCGCAGGCCCCGACGCCGTCGCGGGTTATGGCGCCGAACGCTGGCGCGCGATCGAGGCGCGGCTCCCCGCAGGCCTGCGCGCGCGCGTCGCGGCCTCGCAAGCGGGCTATCGTGCGGGGCTGCCGTTTAACCTCGATTCGTGGGACGGATACCCTGCCGCGCGCGAGCGACTCTACGCGATGCTGCGGCGTGTCGGCGCGCGCACGGTCGCCTTTTCGGGCGACAGCCACGCCGCCTGGGCCAATGACCTTTACGATGCGAGCGGCGCGCTGGTCGCAGCGGAGTTCGGCACCACCGCCATCAGCAGCCCCTCGTTCGGCGACGTCCTCCCCGGCCTGGGCGAAGTGATCGCCGCACAGAACCGCGAGGTCGCGTGGAACGACCAGGACCGCAAAGGATACACGCTCGTGACGCTCACCCCGGAGCGGGCGAGCGCGGAGTTCGTCGCCATGTCGACCGTAACCTCGCGCAGCTATACGCGGTCGGTCGCGGCGACCTGGCGGGCGGTCGCCGGCCCCGCCCCCACCCCCTTGCAGCGAGTCTGATCCGTGGCCGACCTTCCGACGATATTCGTCCTCAACGGACCCAATCTCAACCGTCTCGGCACGCGCGAGCCGGAGATTTACGGCGCGGATACGCTCGACGACATCGCCGCTAACCTCGCCAACCGCGCGCGCGAGCTGGGGGTGAGCATCGACATGCGTCAGTCTAATCATGAAGGGCACCTCATCGACTGGCTCCACGAAGCGGAGGACGAGGGCGCTCACGCGGTGCTGCTCAACGCGGGCGGGCTGACGCATACGTCGGTCGCGCTGCACGATGCGGTGAAGTCGGTTCGCGTGCCGGTGATCGAGGTGCACCTTTCCAACCCGCACGCACGCGAGCCGTTTCGCCACCGCAGCCTGATTGCACCGGCGGTGCGCGGGAGCATCTGTGGCTTCGGTGCGCAATCTTACCTTCTCGCGCTGGACGCGGCGGCAAACGGCGCACTATAGCGGAACTTTATCCGCCGCTTCAGGCGGGAAGTTACGGCGAAAGTGCGGCGATGAGCGACCACGACGACGATCACCACGACGATTCCACGCCGCACGGCGGGGCAGGAATGCAGGTCGACGTGGCGCTCGTCAGAGAACTCGCCGCGCTGGTCGAGCAGGGTGAGTTGGGTGAGATCGAGGTGCGCGACGGGCACCGCCGCATCCGGGTGAGCCGCTACGGCTCCGCGCCAGCCGCATTGGCCGCGCCCGCCCCGTCCGCGCCGCAGCTCCGCGCGCAAATGTCCGCGCTCGCCGATGCGCTCGAGCCGGCGGCTCCGCCCCCTGCGGATGCGCCCAGCGGCGGCGCTGTCGACGCCGACGCGGTGCCTTCGCCGATGGTCGGCACCGCCTACCTCGCCGCCGAGCCGGGCGCCGCGCCATTCAAGTCGGTGGGCGACAAGGTCAGCGAAGGCGACACGATCCTCATTATCGAAGCGATGAAGGTGATGAACGCCATCCCCGCGCCGCGCGGTGGCACGCTCGCGGCAGTGCTGGTCGACAACGGCCAGCCGGTCGAATTCGACCAGCCGCTGTTCGTCATTCGCTGACGGCGCGGCATCCTCGAATGGCCATCGACAAGCTGCTGATCGCCAACCGCGGCGAGATCGCACTCCGCATCCACCGCGCGGCGCATGAAATGGGGATCAAGACCGTCGCGGTGCACTCCACCGCCGACGCGGACGCGATGCACGTCCGGCTCGCCGACGAAGCGATCTGCATCGGTCCGCCCGCGGCGCGCGACAGCTACCTCAACATCCCCGCGATCATTGCCGCAGCGGAGATCTCCGGCGCCGACGCGGTTCACCCCGGGTACGGCTTCCTCAGCGAAAACGCCCGCTTTGCCGAAATTATCGAGGCGCACGGCCTCGCCTTCGTCGGTCCCAAGCCCGAACATATCCGCACCATGGGCGACAAGGTGGAGGCAAAGCGCACCGCGGGCACGCTCGGCCTGCCGCTCGTCCCCGGCAGCGACGGTGCGGTGAGCGATCCCGAAGAGGGGGCGCGCATCGCCGGTGCGATCGGCTATCCGGTGATCATCAAGGCGGCGAGCGGCGGTGGCGGACGCGGGATGAAGGTGTGCGAAAGCGCCGACGACCTCGCCACGCTGATGGCGCAGGCGGGCAGCGAGGCAAAGGCCGCGTTCGGCGACGCCACCGTGTATATCGAGAAATACCTCGGCAACCCGCGGCACATCGAATTCCAGGTATTCGGCGACGGGCAAGGGAACGCCATTCACCTCGGCGAACGCGATTGTTCGCTGCAACGACGCCACCAAAAGGTGCTCGAGGAGGCGCCCTCGCCGGTCATCTCCGCCGAGGAGCGGGAGCGAATGGGCGGCATCTGCGCGCGGGCGATGGCCGACATGGGCTACCGCGGCGCGGGAACGATCGAGTTCCTGTGGGAAGACGGGCAATTCTACTTCATCGAGATGAACACCCGCATCCAGGTCGAACATCCGGTGACCGAGATGATCACCGGCTTCGACCTGGTGCGCGAACAGATCCGCATCGCCGACGGGCACGGGCTGTCGGTGGCGCAGGAGGACCTCGAGTTCCGCGGCCACGCCATCGAATGCCGCATCAACGCCGAAGACCCGCGCACCTTTGCGCCCTCACCGGGTCTGGTGAAGGCGTATCACCCCGCTGGCGGCATGCATGTGCGGGTCGACAGCGGACTTTACGCCGGATATCGGGTGCCGCCCTGCTATGACTCGATGGTCGCCAAGCTGATCGTTTACGGCCGCACCCGCCAGAGCTGCATGATGCGCATGCGTCGTGCGCTCGAGGAAATGGTGGTCGACGGGATCGCCACCAATATTCCCCTGCATCAAGCGCTTCTGCGGCAGGCTGATGTCATCGACGGGAACTACAGCATCAAGTGGCTGGAGGACTGGCTCTCCAAGGAAGGCGCGTGACCGGCGGATTTAGCGTTGAGGGAGCGTTAACCATGTCGGGCGCAGCATCCTCATCGGACGGACCGATAATTGGAACCCCCGCGCTTCCGAGCCGTTCGCGCGCATTACAGGTTATTATGTGATGGCATCGGAGAACATCTTGGCCCGCGTTATGATCGTCGAGGATGAGTTTCTCATCGCCGCAGATCTTGAGTGTGCTGTCGAGGACGCAGGTTGTCAGTCGGTCGGCATCGCGTCCGACACGCCGGAGGCGCTCGCGCTGGCGGAGGAAACGCCCGACCTCGCGCTGGTCGACCTCAACCTGTCAGATGGTCCGACGGGGGTCGACATCGCGCGTTCGCTGATCGCGCGCGGCATTTCAGTTCTGTTTATTACCGGAAACCCGCGCCTGTTGAGCGGTGGTGTTCCCGGCGCGTTTGGCGTCGTGCAGAAACCGTGCACCGCCGACATTGTACGCCGCATCGTAACTTACGCCATGGAGCGCCGTCGTTCTGGCCACAGCGCGCCCGCGCCCGAGATGGTGCGCGCCTTCGCCTGATTAGCGGTTACGGTTCAGCCGGTTGATCGGCACTTCGAGCGTTACGTTCAGGCCGTCGCGGCTCCAGTCGCGCGCCAGCTTCCCGCCCAACTGCTGCTTGACCGAGAGGTCCGCGAGCCGTGTGCCAAAGCCGGCATGTGTTGGCGTCGCCTCGATCGCGGGCCCGCCGGTTTCCTTCCATTCAACGCGAATGTTATCGTCGATCCGCGTCAGATGGAGCGATACCTTCCCCTGCTCGGTGGACAGCGCGCCATATTTGGCGGCGTTGGTCGCGAGTTCGTGATAAATGAGCGCGATCGGCGTTGCGGCCTGATCGTCAAGGTCGACGTCGTCGCCGGATAGCGCGACCCGCGGTTCGCCCTGACCCTGGTATGGCTCCATCAGTCGCTGGAGCATCCCCATCAGCGTTGGATTGCCGGTGATCGGCGCGCTTTCGGGACTGTGCGGCCGGGCGAATTCATGCGCGCGCGACAGCGACAGCACCCGTTCCTTGAGGTCGCTCGCAAACGCGTCACTTCCAGGGAACTGGCGCGAACTCATGGAGATGAGCCCGACGATCACCGCGAAGATGTTCTTGATGCGGTGCGACAGTTCACGGCTGAACAATTCGCTCTGTTCGGCGGCGAGCTTGGCGTCGTGGATGTCGGTGCAGGTTCCTATCCAGCGGGTGACCTCCCCCGCCTCGTTGCGCACAGGATAGGCGCGGCCCAGCACCCAGCGCCAATCGCCGTCGGCGCGACGCAGGCGGTATTCGATTTCGTAGAGGTCGCCGGTTTTCAGCGAGTGCGACCAAATCTGGTCGATCCGCTCCTGATCGTCGGGGTGGAAGATGTCGCGCCAAGCTTCGCCGTCGCTGTCGCCGCGTTCGGTGCCGGTGAATTCGTACCAGCGCTGATTGAAATAGTCGTGATGGCCGTCCGCACGGGTCGACCACACCATCTGCGGCATCGCTTCGGTGAGGATGGCGTAGCTCGAGCGGCTCTCGGCGAGCTCCTGCGCAAGGGTCACCTGACTGCCGACTTCGGTGTTGACGCCGAACCAGCGTTTGACCGCCCCGGTCGCATCGCGCAGCGGAACGATCCGCGTGAGGAAGGGACGGAACTTGCCATCCGCGCCCTTGATCGGGAACACCATTTCGAACGGCTCGCCACGCTCGATCGAGTCCGACCAGCGCTCGACCACCGCGTCGAGGTGCTTGGGATCGTGGACGCCGCCCCACTCCCAGCCGCACAGCTGTTCGGCCGCGACGCCGGTGTAGTCGACCAGCCGACGGTTCACCCAGCACAGATAGCCGTCGCCGCGCGCCATCCAGCAAGCGACGGGCAGACCGTCGAGCATCAGCCGGAATTCGTCATCGAGCGTGTCGAGCGGCCCGTCGCCAAGGTCAGGGAGGATGCGATCGACGTGCAGCGGTTCGCGCCAGAAGCGCTCTGCAATATCGTCAGCGAAACGTCCGGTATTCGGCATGCCATCCCCCAAGCGGTGCGCGCACGCTCTACCCGCTGGAGGTCGGCGCGTCACCCTCCCCCGCGGGCGTGACGGGGGCGCGCTCAGCCACGAAGACCGGCGCTCAGCCACAGCGCGAAAGGGAAGGCGAGCGCCATCAGCGTGCCGAGCGGCAGCGCGGGTTCGTCCACCGGCTGCCCTCGCAAACGCCGCATGAGCGCGACGGCGATTCCCGCAAGGCTCGCCAGCAGCAGCACGAATGGCTGCGGGGTGACGCCGCCCCATGCGCCCAGCGCGGCGAAGAAGGGCGGATCGCCGCCGCCCATCCCCTCCACCCCCCGCGCGCGCTGGTAGGCGTAGGCAATCGCAGCGAGCGCGAACCCGCCGACAGCCGCGCCCAGCAGGCGGTCGGCGAGGGTGAGCTCGCTCCCGAACGGCGCCCACGCGATCCCACCCCACGCGAGACCCGCGGCGAGCAGCATCAGGCTCAGCACGCGCGGCAGGAACAGCGCGCGCGCGTCCATTGCCGCGGCGAGCATCAATACAAAACCGAGCAGCGCGAGGGCCGCGGCGGCAGCAGGCGGGAGCGTGAGGCTCGCGACCGCCCACGACAGCGCTGCGCCAAGCCCGGCACAGCCAAGTTCCACCCCGAAATGCAGCGCCGCGATCTTTCCGCCGCACGCCCCACAACGGCCCCGTTGCGCGAGACAACTCACCAGCGGGACTAGGTTGAGAACACCAAGCGGGCGTCCGCAATGGTCGCAGCGCGACCGACCCCCGATCCCTAGCCCCTCCGGCCAGCGGATCGCCACCGTCGCGACGAAGCTGCCGAGGATGGCGCCGCCGATCGCTCCCAGCGTCGCGGCGAGCGCCGGGCTCACAACCGGCCGCGGATCACCCGCACCCACGCGCCGTCGACCGGCTGGAAGCCTGCGACGCCGAGCGCCGCGCCGACCAACGGGTCGCTCGCGCCGATACCCAGCCGCGCGCTGTAGCTCCCATCGGGGGCGAGGGTCAGCGTCAGCCGCTCGTTGCCGCCGCTCGACGCCAGCGGCAGCTCGAGGTTGCGCCCGTCGCACCGGATCGCGCCGGTGAAACCCTCGCTCAGCGTCAGCGGCCCGAACGACAGCGCGGGCACCATCGTCACCCGCCCTGAGGCAGCGCGGCAGCCGTCGCGCCCCATGTCGAGATTGACGCCGGCGAAGCGCAGCTCACGCAGCGGCACCGCCCCGATCCGTCCGCGCGTCGCCAGCCCGTCGAGGCCGGTGAGGATCGTGCGTCCACCGGCACGCCGCTCGACGCTGCCACGGATCCCGGGCAACGCCGCGGCGGGATTGAGATTCTGCTCCCCCGCGGGCACCAGGTTTAAGCGCGCGCGTCCGAGCAACAGCGGTCCCGGCGACAGCTGCGCGTCGAGCGAGCCGAGCTCGAAACCGCCGAGCTGCGCCTGTTCGAGCCGCCCGTCCCACACGCTCCCCGACACGCTGCGCGCGGACAGCCCGGCGCGCTCCAGCCCCGCCAGCTCCACCAGCCAGCGCAGCGGGAACAGGAGGATGAGCGTCAGAAGCGCGATGGGCAGCACCCAGCGCAGCGCGTTTCGGATCATGGGCGGCGGCTCGCGGTGAGAGTGGTGGCGACGGTGCCGTCGGGGTTGGGGCGCAGCACCACCTCCTCCAGCACCAGCCCGCCGCGCTCGAGCGCGTCGAGCCACGGCAGCACCGCGGTCGCGCGCGCATTGTTGAGCGCAGCGCGAGTGCGGTTGGGGCCCGCGGCATCGTTGCGGGTGAGCGACAGGCTCGCCGCGGCGGCGCTCTGCGCGACGATCTGGCCGACGTCGCCAGCGACCGTCGCGGTGCGAGCGCCCTCGGCCGCGCGGATCGCCTCCACCCGGTCGAGGATGGCGGCGTGGCGATCGACGGCGGTGCCATGCGAGGCGCGCGCATCCTCGACCGCGCCGACCAACGGGAACCACAGGCCATAGAGCAGCAGCACCGGCAGCGCGATGGCGCCGGCGATGCCGACCAGCCGCCGCTCGCGCGCGGAGAGGCCCTTCCACCAGCGGACGAGGGCGCTCCTCACTTGCGCCCCCGCAGTGTGATGTCGCCGGCGGCGCGCCCATCGGGGGCGGTGCGCGGGGCGGCGGTCGCGACCCAGCCGTCCGCCTGCAATGCGAGCAGCACGGCGTTCACCTCCTCGATCCGCGTCGCGGCGAGCTGGACGGAGAGTGTGCCGTCGTTGCGCCAGCCGAGGCTGGTCGCGCTCACCCCCGGCGCGCGTTCGAGCGCCGCGACCAGCGCCGCGGTCGGGGCCGAAAAGCGCCCACTTCCTCGCCCGAGCGCCGCCAGCCGCGCGTCGAG
>CAKZIN010000054.1 GCA_936933955.1 uncultured Sphingopyxis sp.
GCGCCGCCCAGCCCACCAGCCAAGCGCCAGCACCACCGCGCTTGCCGCCAGCGCCACCAGCAGCCCGGTCACACCCGCCTGCCGCCACAACAGCCAGACCAGCGCCGCGAGCGTCAGCGCCATCGGCAGCGCGAGCCAGCGCCGCAGCCGCTCCATCCACGGCCCCGGCTTCGGAAGCCGCCGCCGCATCGCGGGAACGAAGGCGAGCAGCAGGAACGGCAGCGCGAGGCCCAGCCCGAGCCCGCCGAACACGGCGAGCGCGGCGTAGCTCGGCAGCACCAGCGTCGCGCCCAGCGCCGCGCCGAGGAACGGCCCGCTGCACGGCGTCGCGACGAACGCGGCGAGCGCGCCGGTGGCGAACGCGCCCTTCGCGCCCCCCGCGTTGGCCCAGCGGTCGCCGACGCCGATATTGCCCAGCTCGAACAGGCCGGCGAGGTTGGCGGTGATCGCCGCGGTGAGCACGATCAGCAGCAGGATCATCGCCGGGTTCTGCAACTGAAACGCCCAGCCGATCGCCTCCCCGCCCGCGCGCAACAGCAGCAATGCGGCGCCCAGCGCGAGTGCGGTGAATACCGCCCCCACGGTGTAGGCGACGCCCTCCGCCCGCACCTCCGCCTCGGCGCCGCCCGCGCGGGCGAGCGCGAGCGCCTTCAAACTGAGGATCGGGAAGACGCAGGGCATGATGTTGAGCAGCAGCCCGCCGACGATCGCGCCCAGCAGAGCCCAACCGAACGTCGCCACGCCATCGCCGCCTTCAGAAGCCGCACCGCTCGCGATCGGCGAGCCCCCGCTCGGCACCGCCCCGCGCGCTGCGTTAAAGCTCAGTCCGCGATGTTCACCGATGCGCAGGACGCCGCTGAGCGAGGGCAAATCGCGGTCGCCGACGCCCAGCTCCGCAATCAGCGTGTCGCCTGCGCGGAAGAAACGTTGCGCCACTCCCGGTGCGGTCGGGCCCTGCTCGGCGACGAACACATGCGGCTCCTCGAGCGGCGCCGCAGCCGGATAGGGGAGCGCCAGGCGCAGCTTGTCGCCCGCCCGGACGAAGCGCGCGGGTGAGCCGAGCGGCTGCGGCAACTCGCCCCGCCAGCGGTCGAAGCGAGCCGCCGACGCCGGCTCGACGCCGCCCTCCCCCGCCACCAGATCGAGCCGCAGCGTGCCGCGCTCGGGCACGCACACGCGGTCGGTGCAGGCGAGCCAGTTCGCCTCCCCGACGATCGGCAGCCGGGTGCCAGGCGCGACGTTCGCCGCCACCCGCAGCGGCGCGAGCAGCGCGTAGGGCCGCTCGTAGACATGGTTCATCAGCCCCGCGATGATCAGCGTTTCGGGCACCGGATAGGCGAGTTCGCCGACGCTCACCCCGGGCGGCAGCGTCCACGTCACCTGCATGCCAAAGCCTGCATCGCCGCCGTTGAGCCAGTATCCGTGCCACCCCGCCGCGGGGGTCATGGCGATGGCCAGCGTCGTCGCGCGCCCCGGCGCGGGGGCGGCGCTTTCCGCCACCAGTTCGGCGCGGATGTTGGACGCGTTCGCGGGTGCGCCGATCTGGGCGGCGGCGGGCGCGGCAAACAACGCGGCAAACAGCAGGAACAGGCGGGAGAGCAGCGACATCGCCAAATCGCTTGCGCCAAGGGGGGCGCTTTCCGCAATAGCGTTGCTGCGCGGAGGCCCTCTCCGCTCGCCTGTCGGAGTCGCCATTCGCATGCGCCGTTTCGCCGTCGCCCTCCTCGCCACTGCCGCTGTGCTGCTCACCGCCCCTTCGCTGGCACAGGAGCAGGGGAACCGCACGCCCGCCCCCACCCGCGTTCCGATCGGCGAAGCGCGCGCGGCGCCGACGGGCGCGCCGCGGCTGATCGTCGCCATTTCGGTGGACCAGCTGAGTGCCGACCTCCTAAACCAGTATCGCGGCCAGTTCGGCGGAGGTTTCGCGCGGCTATTGCAAGGCGTGGTGTTCCCCCAGGCCTATCAGGCGCACGCCGCGACGGAGACTTGCCCCGGCCATTCGGTGATCCTGACCGGCGCGCACCCTGCCCGCACCGGCATCATCGCCAACAACTGGTTCGACCAGTCGATCAGCCGCGAGGACAAGCGCGTCTATTGCGCGGAGGACCCGAGCGTCGCCGGCACCACCAGCGTCAGCGGACGCTACGCTCCCTCGCCGCAGTATCTGCGCGTGCCCACGCTGGGGGAGCGGATGAAGGCGGCCAACCCCGCCACCCGCGTCGTCGCCGTCGCGGGCAAGGATCGCGCGGTGCTGATGATGACCGGCCGCAATGCCGACGAACAATGGTGGCTGGCGCCGACCGGCCTCGCCAGCGTGCGCGGGCGTGAGGCGGCGCCCGATTTGGCGCAGATTTCCGCTGCGATCGGCCGCGCCATCGCCGCGCCCCGGACCGCGTTGACCCTCCCCATCGACTGCGCGCGCTACGACCGCGCGGTGACGCTGCCGCAGGGGCGCAGCGTCGGCACCGGCCGCTTCGCGCGCGAGGGCGGCAATTTCCGCGCCTTCCTCGCCTCGCCCGAAGCCGACGGCGCCGTCCTGGCGGCAGCGGCCGCGCTGCGCCAGTCGCGGCGGCTGGGCGAAGGGCCGCAGACCGACCTCCTCGCCATCGGCCTCTCCGCCACCGACTATGTCGGGCACAGCTTTGGCACCGAAGGAAGCGAGATGTGCCTGCAGATGCGCGCGCTCGACCGCGAGCTCGGCGACTTCTTCAACCGGCTCGACGCGAGCGGCGTGGACTACATGGTGATGCTGACCGCCGACCACGGCGGCCACGACCTCCCCGAACGCAACCGCGATCAGGCCGCACCCACCGCGCAGCGTGTGGACATGGCGCTCGCCCCCGCCAACCTGTCGCAGAGCATCGCACGCGAGCTCGGCATCGCGAGCAATGCGCCGCTGATCCTCGGCGATGCACCGTTCGGCGATCTCTATGTCAGCCGCAGCCTCAACCCGCGCGACCAGCAGCGCGTCCGCGAGGCGGCGGTGCGCATCCTCTCCGCGCATCCGCAGGTCGAGCGCGTGGTGCTCGGCAGCGAACTTGCACGCCGCCCGATGCCGACACGCTCGCCCGAACTATGGGATGTGCTCGATCGGCTGCGTGCCAACTACGACCCCCAGCGCTCGGGCGACCTGCTGCTGGTGCTCAAGGACCGCGTGACGCCGATCGCGGAGGCGGGCGTCGGCTATGTCGCGACGCACGGGTCGGTGTGGGATTACGACCGGCGCGTGCCGCTGATCTTCTGGCGGCGCGGCATGGTGGGGTTCGAACAACCCAACCCGGTGCTCGTCGCCGACGCCATGCCGACGCTCGCGTCATGGATCGGCCTCCGCGTGCCGGCGGGTGAGATCGACGGACAATGCCGCGACCTGCTGGCCGGGCCGGACACGAGCTGCCGGTAAGGGGGGCCTTGCCGGCCGCGCCTCGGCATCCGCTGCGCGGATCGCTCGATAGCTCCGCTATCTCGCTTGCCTTGGCG
>CAKZIN010000055.1 GCA_936933955.1 uncultured Sphingopyxis sp.
CCGATCAGATGCAGTGTGCCATGCACAATCAGATGCGTAACGTGGCTTTCGAGTGCGATGCACTTCTCCGCCGCCTCCCCCACCACCGTCTCCCGCGCGACGATCATATCGCCGAGCAGCAGCTCCCCCGCGTGGCTCATCCCCGCGCCGAGCTCATCCGCTTCGAACTGCGGGAAGCTGAGAATGTTGGTCGGTTTGTCCTTGCCGCGGTAGGCGGCGTTGAGCTGCTGGACCTCCGCATCGTCGGTCAGCCGGAGCGAGATTTCCCCGAACGCTTGGGCCAGGTCGCCGCGCCCGGCGCCGCGCAGCGCCGCCATCGCCGCCCGTTCGGCGAGCGCCTCCCACCCCGGTTCCGGCCAACCGTCCGTCCGGTCGACCGCCACCTCCAACGGCATCAGGCCTGGCCTTCGTACGCTTCCACGATCCGCCCGACGATCGGGTGGCGCACGACGTCACCGGGGCCGAAGCGAATGGTGCCAAAGCCCTCCACACCCTCGAGCCGTCGCACCGCGTCGTTGAGGCCGGACGCCTCGGTACCACCGGGAAGGTCGGTCTGGTTGGGATCGCCGCACACCACCATGCGGCTGTTCTGGCCAAAGCGGGTGAGGAACATTTTCATCTGCATGGGCGTGGTGTTCTGCGCCTCGTCGAGAATGATGAAGCTGTCCGCCAGCGTCCGCCCGCGCATGAAGGCGAGCGGCGCCACCTCTATCTCGCCGCTCGCGATGCGGCGTTCGACCTGTTCCGCGGGCAGACAGTCGTTGAGCGCATCGTAAAGCGGACGCAGATAAGGATCGACCTTGTCCTTCATGTCGCCGGGCAGAAAGCCGAGCTTTTCCCCCGCTTCCACCGCCGGGCGCGACAGGATCAGGCGCTGCACGCTGCCGGTGATCAGCTGCGCCACCGCCTGCGCGACCGCGAGATAGGTTTTGCCGGTCCCCGCCGGGCCCAGCGCGAAGATGATGTCGTCGCGGCGCAGGCTCTCCATATAGGCGATCTGCGTCGAGGAGCGCGGGACGATCGTCTTCTTGCGCGTGCGGATCATCAGCTGCGGCGCGTCGGGCTCCTCCCGCCGCACCACGCCGTCGAGCGTCGGTTCGACCTGCATCGCCACCACCGCGTCGATCAGCCCTGCATCGACCTCCTCCCCGCGCTGGAGGCGGCGGTAGAGGTCGTGGAGCACGTCGCGCGCAAGCGCCACGCTTTCCGCCGGACCCTCCAGCCCGACCTTGTCGCCTCGCGCGGTGATGTAGACGCCGAGGCGATTTTCGAGCGCGACGAGGTTCTGGTCGTAGAGGCCGAACAGTCGCGCTAGCAGCTGCGGCTTGTCGAAGCTGACGTCGGCGCGGGCGCGTTCGCCGCTGCGTGCAGGGGTTGGCTTGCGGCTCATGCCGCGACACTCATCGAACGGCGGGCCGAAAGTGATTTCGGGCCAGCCTGCGTCAGTTCGACGCGAACGAGGTCACCGATCACGAGCGTCGGGTCCTCGATATGGACCGACTGCAGCCAGGGCGATTTGCCGAGCTTTTGCCCCGGCAGGCGTCCGTCGCGTTCGATCAGCACGTCGCAGCTGCGCCCGACGCTCGCCGCGTTGAACGCCGCCTGGTCGCGGTCGAGCCGCGCGTTCAGCGCCTGCAGCCGTGCGTCCATGACCTCCGCCGGGATGTGCCCCGCCATCGTCGCTGCCGGTGTCCCGGGGCGCGGCGAATATTTGAAGCTGAACGCCTGCGCGTATCCGACCGCGTCGACCAGCCGTAGCGTGTCCTCAAACTCCGCGTCGCTCTCTCCCGGAAAGCCGACGATGAAGTCGCCGGAAAGCGCGATGTCCGGCCGAACCGCGCGCACACGGTCGAGCAGGCGCAAATAGCCAGCCGCATCATGGCTGCGGGCCATCGCCTTGAGCACACGGTCATTGCCCGACTGCACCGGGAGGTGGAGGAACGGCATCAGCGATGCCACCTCCCCATGCGCCGCGATCAATCCGTCGGTCATGTCGGTCGGGTGGCTGGTGGTGTAGCGTATCCGCGCCAGCCCCGGCAGCCGGTCGAGCGCGCGGATCAGGCCGTCGAGCCCGACGTTGCGGCCCACCTCGTCCTCGCCGCTCCAGGCGTTCACATTCTGCCCGAGCAGAGTGATCTCCCGCGCGCCCTGATCGATCAGCGCGCGCGCCTCGTCCATAATCGCCGCGTAGGGGCGCGACACCTCCGCCCCGCGCGTGTAGGGGACGACGCAGTAGATGCAGAATTTATCGCACCCCTCCTGCACGGTGAGGAACGCGCTTGCCCCCTGGCGCCGCCGAGCGGGTAGCGCGTCGAACTTGGCGAGCGTCGGCAGGTCGGTGTCGACCGCCGGTCGGCGCGACGCGACCGCGGCGTCGATCAGCTCAGGGAGCCGATGGATGGTCTGCGGCCCGGCAATGACGTCGACTTTTGCGCGCCGGGCGATCTCCGCACCCTCCGCCTGAGCGACGCAGCCGACCACCGCAACCATCGCCGGTCCGGCATCACGATGATGGATGCGGCCGATCTCGGAGTAGATCTTTTCGGTCGCCCTCTCACGGATGTGACAGGTGTTGAGGACGACCAGCTCCGCTTCCTCCGGGCTCGCAGGCACCATGCCGCGCGCGGTGAGCAGTTCGCCCATCCGCTCCCCGTCATAGACGTTCATCTGGCAGCCGAAGCTTTTGACGTGGAAACTGCGCGGAGGCTGGCGATCGCTATGCATGTCCACGCGTCTTAGCGAAGCGTCGGGGGGAGAGGAAGCGCGGAGGCGCGAGCCGACGCCGCAGCTTTCACCCCTGCCCCAGCGCCGCGGCCACCTCGGCCCGCGCATGGCGGGCGATTGCCTTGCGGTCGGTAAACTCCTCGCTCGGAAGCGGCTTGAGGAAGTGGAGCACGGCATGGATCGGACGCCGCCGCGCCATCAGCCGCAGCGCGTTGGCGCCGATCGGCTCGTCATCCACCCAGGCAATGTCCGCCGCATCCGCTCCGTAGTCGATCGCCACCGGCTGAATGGCGATACCCGGGGGCGGAGGCGCGACTGCAGCGATCAGCGATGAACGGAACGGGAGCAGCTGCACGCCGTCGCCGGTCGTGCCTTCAGGAAACAACGTCACCGGTTGCCCGGTCTCAAGCGCCGCGCCCAGCGCCGCCGCCTGCGCGCCGACGTCGAGGCGCGCGTTCCTCTCGACATAGATCGAGTTGTTGAGCGTCGCGAGCCAGCCGATCAGCGGCCACGGCGCCATCTCCGCCTTGGCAACGAACGCGCTGCCAGTGGCACCCGCGATGATCGCGACGTCGAGCCAGCTGACATGGTTGGAAATGTAAAGAACATCGCTCTGCACATGCTCGCCGCGCATCTCGACCCGCGCACCCGCGATCCGCGCCACTCCGGCGAGAAACCTTTGCGGCCAAGCCGAACGCAGCTTCAACGTCCGTAGCGGCAGGTGTGTTAGCAGGCAGAACACGAGCCAGGCCGCCAAGGCGCCGACACGCGCCCACGCGAGCCAGGGCAGCGCTTCAACCCCCGCGCGGCGTGCCGTCAGCGGGGATGCCATGCGGTAGCTCCGGGTCACGATCGGCGTCGCGGCGAGTGTCGCCGAGAATATGGGTGGAGCCACCCACGAGGCGCGCGTCGGGGGCATACTCTGCCTGATCGACTGGGCGCGGCTGCACGCCGCCGTCGCGGTCGAGCGGCACCGCGTAGAGCTCCATGCGGTGATCGACCAAGCGAAAGCCTAGCCGTTCGGCGATCACCCGCTGAAGCGCCTCCAGCTCGGCGTCGTTGAATTCGATGACGCGGCCGCTTTCGATGTCGATCAAATGGTCGTGGTGAACCTCTCCCGACGCTTCGTAGCGTGAGCGACCATCGCCAAAGTCATGTTTGTCGAGCACCCCCGCTTCCTCGAACAGGCGAACCGTCCGATACACCGTGGCGATCGAAATGCCGGGGTCGATCGCGACCGAACGGGCGTGCAGGGTCTCGACGTCGGGATGGTCGTCGCTGTCGCCGATCACCCGAGCGATCACGCGCCGCTGCTCCGTGATGCGCAGCCCCTTTTGCGCGCACAGCGCCTCGACGTCGATGCGCGTATGCATGTCAGCGGGTGGTCTGGAGGGGAAGGTGCATGCCGTTGCTATAGAAAGCGGCGCCACGGCTCACAAGCCGGGCGCCGCTCCGCATTCCTTCAGGAGGACCTCAGGCCTTCGCAGCCGCGCCGCGGCGCGCGCCGCCCGGCTTGCGGCCACCACCACGCCCCTTCGACCCGAGACCGATCGACTTGGCGAGGTCACGACGCTGATTGGCGTAGTTCGGGGCGACCATCGGATAGTCGGCGGGCAGACCCCATTTCGCACGATACTGATCCGGCGTCATATTA
This sequence comes from uncultured Sphingopyxis sp., assembly GCA_936933955.1. Lineage (GTDB taxonomy): Bacteria > Pseudomonadota > Alphaproteobacteria > Sphingomonadales > Sphingomonadaceae > Sphingopyxis. Next base: position 4,379 of record CAKZIN010000055.1, read on the forward strand.
TAACGCGTCATCAAATAACGCTTGAGCATTTTCATCTTCTTGCCGTCTTCAAGGCAGACGATGTAATCGGGCTTTACCGAACTACGCACCGAAACCGCCGGGGTCGGTTTTTCGGTCGGTGCTTCGGGGGCGGTCTGACCAAGGCCGGCGAGCGCATCATGCACGCTGCGAATAAGATCCGGCAGCTCCTGACCGCTCATGCTGTTGTTGCTGACGTGCGCCGACACGATATCGGCGGTCAAGGTCGCGAGAAATTCGGCGTTGCTGTCGGCGTCGGCCATATTGGCCTCCTATGGTCTGGAGATGGACAGCGGCGGCTTACTTACGACATGCACAAAATGCAAATCTGTTCGTACGAGCTCGTCAACTGTCCCTTATAACAAGTCGCCGCATGGTTAAAGCATCGCGAAGAGTGCCGTTGCGACCTGTGTAATAGTTTGGACGCCGACCGACCTCCGAGAAACCATGGTTACGGTAGAACGACAGCGCGGGATTGTCGGAGCGCATTTCGAGGAACTGGCTCTGCTCCCCGAACACTTCAGACCGCCAATGGTCGAGAAGAAGTCCACCAAGCCCCTCGCGCCGGCGCTGAGGGTCCGTGCCGAGCAAAAGCAGCTCACTTTCGCCCAACAGCGTACGTGTGATGGCAAAGGCGATGAGCTGTTCGCCGTCTTCGATGCCGAACATTACATAGCCGGGTATGGCGAAGCCGCTGCGGAGTTGGGCAGCGGTCCAGTTCTCTCCGTAGCGCGGGTCGAAACACCGCGCGCTGAGTTCGGCGACGCGATCGACATCGCGCAGCGCGAGGTCGACCAGCCTCAACCCGGCAGCCCCGCATCGGGCGCGCGTGCGTAGCGCGGCGCGACCTCCGCCCAGCGATCCGTCACGCCGATCCACGGCCAAGCGCGCGCATCCGCCTCCCCCGGCAGCGGCGCCGTCGCATCGCCACGCAGCGCGAGCAGATCGGCGCCGCGGTCTCCGCATACCGCCCCGTGCGGCACATGAAAGTTGGCGATCGCTGGCGCCATCGCCGCGCCAGGCTCGCCTTCGAACCGGCACAGCCATTCGCCGTGGCCGCCCTCTGCCACCACGGCGACTTCACCCTCCGCGCCCTGCCGCCGCGCATCTGCCTCGATCAGGGCAAGCGTGTCGAAGCCCTCAAGCCCCGCATCCCAAGCGAAGGCGAGGGCCCGCGCGGCCGCGATCGCAACGCGCGTGCCGGTGAAGCTGCCGGGGCCGCAGCCTACCGCGATGCGCTTCGCACGCCCGCCCTCCGCCAGTCCCGCAATGGCGAGCACCAGCCGCTCGGCATGCCCTCGACCGACGAGTTCGTGATGATGGGCGAGCAGTGTGTCGCCTTCGAACAACGCAACGGAGAGCGCGCGCGTGGCCGTGTCGATGACCAGCGTCCGCATCGCACCCCGCCCGCTGTTCAGACGACGCGGTTGAAACGCACGAATTCCGGCCGCGGACTGCGCGGCCAGACGCTAGCCGGATCGCCATAGCCCAGCGTCGTGAGAAAGTTGACCGCGACGTTCGGCTGATCCGCGAAGAAGGCGGCGCGCACGGCGTCGGAATCGAACCCCGACATCGGGCCCGTATCCAGCCCCAGCGCACGCGCTGCGAGGACGACATACGCCCCCTGTAGCGAGCTGTTGCGGAACGCGGTGCCCTCGATCAGCGGCTGATCGCCCTCGAACCAGCTCTTGGCGTCGGCGTGCGGGAAGAGTTCGGGCAGCAGGTCATGGAACCGCAGGTCCATGCCGATGATCGCAGTGACCGGAGCGTTGCGGACCTTTTCGGCATTGCCCTCGCTCACCAGGCCCGCCAACCGCTCGCGCTGCTCGCCGCTCTTCACCCAAACGATGCGCGCGGGGAGGCAGTTGGCGCTGGTCGGCCCCATCTTGGCGAGCTCCCAGATCGCCTCGAGCGTCGCATCGTCGACGTCGCGGTTCTGGTAGCCGTTGAACGTCCGCGCCTCACGAAACAGCTGATCGAGCGCCCGATCGTCGAGCGGTGCCTTGTCCATACGATATTCTCCTCAGACCGCGTGGACCGCGACCACCTCGGGCACATAATGTTTAAGCAACGATTCAACGCCGTGCTTCAGCGTTGCGGTCGACGAAGGGCAGCCCGCGCACGCGCCGTGCATGGAGAGGTAGACATTGCCCTTCTCATACCCGCGAAAGCTGATGTCGCCGCCATCGTTCGCCACTGCCGGACGCACCCGGCTGTCGAGCAGTTCCTCGATCTGGGCGACGATGTCCGCATCCGCCGGGTCGACGGTGAAGCTCGGCCCGTCCTCCGCCGGCACGCGAATGCCATTGCCGCCGAGCCCCTCGCGCACCAGCGGCAGGCCGGCGGTAAAATGGTCGAGCAGGATCGTCGCGACGTCCGCCTCCAGCGTCGCCCAGTCCGCGCCCGGCGCCGCGCTGACGGAGATGAAGTCTGCGCCGAAGTGCACGCCGGTCACGTCGCCCAAGTCGAACAGCGCCTCCGCCAGCGGAGAGGCCTGCGCCGCCTCCGGGCTCGCATAGTCGAGCGGCGTGGGGCTGACGGCGCGCCCGGGCAGGAACTTGCGCGTCGCGGGGTTGGGGGTGAGCTCGGTTTCGATCAGCATGCCCGCCATGTGGCGAGGCCGCGCGCCGCTTGCAAGCGCGCCGCGCCCCCGAAAGCGCCTCTCCCCTCCCGCCAGCTGGAGGGGAGGTAGCGCGCTTGCAACCCGGCCCCGACGCCCCCACTCACCCGCGATGCTCCGCTTTTCCTCCTTCGTCGCGATCGACTGGTCGGGGGCGAAGGGTGCGCGCCCGCGCGGCATCGCGCTCGCCCGGGCCCGCGCCGACGCGCCGGTCGAGCTGATCGAGCCCGCGCACGGCCTCGGCTGGAGCCGCGCGGAAGTGCTCGCCTTCATCGAGGAGGAAGCGGCGCGCGGCGCGGACACGCTGATCGGCTTCGACCTCTCCCCCACCCTCCCCTGGTGCGACGCGCAAAGCTACTTTCCCGGCTGGGCGGAGGCGCCCGACACCCCGCGCGATCTGTGGGCGCTGGTCGAGGCGCTGTGTGCCGACGAGAGCGACCTCACCGCGCTAGGGCTGGTCGATGCGCCGCACCTCAGCCCCTATTTCCGGCGGCATGGCGGGCGCGAGGGGGCGCTGTTCGGGGGCGGCATCGGCCGGCTGCGGGTGGTCGAACACCACCAGCGCGCGAGCGGACAGGCGCGTTCGGCGAGCTGCTTCAACCTCGTCGGCGCGGCACAGGTGGGCAAGGCGTCGCTGTCGGGGATGCGGCTGTTTCACCGGCTGGCGGGGCGCGTGCCCTTCTGGCCGTTCGACCCGTTGCCGAGCCGCGGCCCGGTGATCGTCGAGATCTACACCAGCCTCGCCGCGCGCGCCGCGGGACTGCCGCCCTCGCGCAGCAAGGTGCGCGACCACGCCGCCTTGCGCGAGGCGCTGGCCAAGTTGGGCGCGCGCACCGACTGGCAAGGCCCCCTCGACGACCACCGCGCCGACGCGCTGATCACCGCCGCCTGGCTGCGCGCGGTCGCCGACACGCCTGCGCTGTGGCACCCCGCCCCGATGACCGCGGAAGTCGCCGCACGCGAAGGCTGGACCTTCGGCATCACCTGACGCTATCGCGACCCCCGCGCCAACGGTCGCTCCCCAAGGCCGCCCCACCCGGCACGCCGCGTTAGCTCAGCTGGTAGAGCAACCGCCTTGTAAGCGGTAGGTCGTCCGTTCGAGTCGGACACGCGGCACCGGGGGGTGACCGGCCAGGCGGGCGCCATTTCCATGCACTCTCGACGCACTCTACTGCATTAAGCAGCTTCCGCCACGACTCTTCGAAGTTCGGGACCCGCGATATTATCCTCGATAACCTCGGCCTCTTGAGAAATGAGTGAAAGCCACTTTCCCATCGCCTCGATATCGTCGACGACGGCGACCGGGACCGTATTGGGACCAAGATGACGAACGTCGCTAAATTTACTTTTAGCTGTAACAACTGATGCCCATTGAGGTGAAACGACGTCGAAAAGTATTCGCCTGAATCCTTGGCGCACCTCAGCGGCAAATGACCACTCTATATTAGATGCGCCTGACAGTTTCATGAACCCGGAAACACTATCGGCTCCGAAGGTTTCTGTCAGGCGTTGAAAAAGTGCCGCGCCTATTTCTTGCTCTCCCGCTTCCGGGATGGAGTTGAAGGCTTTCACCGCTGCTTGATGAGACGCGTACGACACTCTACGGATTGCCGACGTTAACGCAGCCTGAGTGGCAAACATGCGAAACGTGTGATCAGATGTATACTCGACGCCTACCTCATCTTTGATCCGCCCAGCATGCGACCCAAAAGACCGCTGCGCCTCGTAACTCTCCGCTTCTGACCAGCCAAGGCCCGCATCGCTAACGATGTAGGCGCCGCGGGTGGGAGTGATTTTGACGCCCACGACAGTTCCGGACGGATAAACGAGCGGTACGCTTACGAGGTAAGCGTTCTCCCACGCAGACGTGCGAATGAGGTTGCTCACGGCCTCTCGAACTGCGGCATCATGAATGCCGTCAAGCGTAATCGGCTCAAGAACCATGGACATAAGAAAAAAGGTCCTTTGGCCACGGCGAAGGCACTGCGGAGCCTGCGTTTGAGATTTTAAAGTGGTCGGCGATGCCGTCAAGAAGTTCGGTAAAGTCTTGATAGTCCGGTGTTATTCCTTCAGCTATCGGCAACGCTTTTAGCGGGGCACCGTTGTTGCGTGACCAATTGAGGTGGAATGCGTGATGATGGCTCCCAACAATGTCGCCGATTAGGTGACGCGGGGTGCCGGGGTGATCGTTTGCGTGGAATGTAAGAGGTCGCCAGTCTATACGACATAAACGAACCGCTTCTCGGCGGTTATCGGATGGCAAATAAATAAGGGTAAAGCTTACGTATCGGTTCGGAAGGCTCAGCTGAGCTCTGCCCACTAATTCAAGGCCTTGAATCACTCTGCCGTCAATCTGCAGAGCGGCTACCAATTGACGCTTGTCATCCTTACCGTCTTTAGGCGCCCATGTAGGCGACCCAGCAATTTGGGTATCGCACTCAAAAAGAACGTCAAGGGGTGCCCTCATTCTTTCTTGTAACAACCTCAGGCTTACTGTGCGAGTCGGATACTGGGCCCCGGTATGCTTTTATCTGAGTCCGGCGGTGGCGCTGGCACTCGAACGGCCATCTCCGAGATAATTGAGCGTCGCAAAACCTCTGCCAATCCAATCGCCTCATGATCCCGGCCCCGCGCCGCAACCACCTGCATCCCGAACGGTAAGCCTTCGTGCCAGCCGATGGGGGCGCTGGTGGCGGGGAGGCCGCAGAAGGTTGCGAGCGCTATCCAGCCGAATTGGGCGGCGAAGCGGGTTTCTTGGCCGTCGATGATGAGCTTGCGTTGGCGGAGGTCGGGCTCGTCGTCGTGGGGGAAGGCGGTGGTGCCGTGCACGGGCATCAAGATCGCGTCGATGTCCTCGAACAGCGCCGCCATCTGCCGCTCGTAGCGCGCCTGCGCGTCGCACAGCGCGAACCATTGCTCGACCGTCGGCTTGTGACCGTCGGGCGCGGGACCGCCGTTCGAGACGATCATGTTGAGCATCAACATATAGGCGGTGGTCAGCGCGGCGAGGTCGGGGAGACCCGGGTGCTCGCGCAGGACGATGGCGCCGGCGGCTTCGGCGCGCGCGGCGCTCTCCTCCAGCCCGTCGCGGATCGCCCCCATCAGCGGTGCGAGCGGATGCTCGGTCACCAGCAGCAGGCGGCGGCCGGCGAGCCCCTCCCAGCGCGGGCGGGGGAGCGGATCGGCGGTAACCACGTCCAATGCGGCGGCGAGGTCGCGGGCCTCGCGCGCCATCGGCCCCGCCACCGACAACGGCCGGTCGGCGCCATCGGTGCCGGGGAAGGGGTGGCCGTCCAAGGGGATGACGCCGTAGGTCGGTTTGTGCCCGAACACGCCGCAGAAGTGCGCCGGGGTGCGGATCGACCCGCCGATGTCGGTGCCGAGCTCCAACGGGACCATGCCGCTCGCCAGCGCCGCCGCGGCGCCACCCGATGATCCGCCGCTGGTGCGGCTCGGGTCGTGCGGATTGACCGTGCGGCCGTAGATCGGATTGACGCTCTGAACATCGGCGAGGCCGACGGGGACGTTGGTCTTGCCGAGGATGATCGCGCCTGCGGCCTTCAACCGGCGCACGGTGCTGCCGTCGGTGGCGGCGATATTGCCGGCGTGCTCGGTGAAGCCCCAGGTCGCGGGGGTGCCGGCGAGCTGGAAGCTCTCCTTGATGGTCATCGGCACGCCGTGGAGGGGTAGGCGCTGGCCGTTCGCGAGCGCTTGATCGGCGGCGCGGGCTTCGGCGCGCGCTTCGTCGTAGCGTTTGACGATGACCGCGTTGAGCGCGGGGTTGGCGGCTTCGATGCGGGCAATAGCGGCCTCGCACTCGGCGAGCGCGGTGGTTTCGCCGGCGACGATGGCGTCGCGCGTGGCGACGGCGCCGCGTTGTGGTGCGGTCATAGGTGAGGCCCCTTCCCTGTCGTTGGCGCGGGAGCATCGGGCAAAGGCGGGGGCGTGTCGAGGGGGGCGGCAGGTCCCCGCCCCCGAACACCCCACGTCGCCCCGAGGTTAACCCGGGGCTGGGCTTGAGCCGCTCGAGCTGAAGCTTAACCCGACCCCGGATCAAGTCCGGGGTGGCGAGGAAGGGGCGTGACGCTTCGGTAAAGTGGGGGGTTTCTGTTGCCCGGTACCCCCCGGACCGCTGGTTTCCGATTCTGTTGCCCGGTTCGGTCCGAACCGCGCTCTTGCCTTGTTATGTCAGACCGTGAGGTCCTCCATTACGCAGCGAGAGCGAGCGCCTCGTTGTCGTTGGCACTTGTGGATTTGAGCCTTTAACGGGTTACTCAGCCCGAACGAAAGTCTGCGTCTTTCACCACACGTCGATCCTGGTTTCGGCCCCGTCATCGACCGCGGCGAACCGCGTTCGGTGGTGGAGCCGCCGGGTACTGCCCCCGGGTCCGCTGTGACTATTCCACGCCACCATTTATCGTCATATCCGGCGAACCGGCACTTCCGCATATAAGCGAACGGCGCGCCCCCGCCAAGGGGACGCGCCGCCACGGACCGCGAGAGGAGCGATCAGACCGTCGGTCGGCGCTTCAGCTCGTCGCGGATTTCGGTCAGCAGTTCCGCTTCGGTCGGACCCGCGGGGGCATCTGGGCCGCGACGCATGATGCGGTTGGCGAACTTCACCAGCTGAAAGATGATGAAAGCCAGGATGAGGAAGTTGATGAGCTCTGTCAGCAGCTGGCCATAACCGATCATCGGCACGCCCGCCGCCTTCAACGCCGCATAGTTGTTGGGGTCACCGGCATAGCCTGCTGGCAAGGCTCCCAACCGGATGAATTGCGACGAGAAGTCTACCCCGCCAAAGATTGCGCCGACGATCGGCATGATCACATCCTCGGTCAGCGACGTAACGATCTTTCCGAACGCGGCCCCGATGATCACGCCAACCGCAAGGTCGAGCACATTGCCCTTGGCGATGAATTCCCGAAACTCCGACATCATACCCATCTGGTCCTCCCCGATCACGAAAATCGTCGTTAATCGTTGCGCAACCGCTACGAACACGCAAACTGATTATTACCAGCTGTGCCGCGAGCGCAACGATTGGCGCTCTGCTGCGTATGAGCCTGCGACACGCGCGCTTCGACAGCGCGCTTGGGGAGAGTTTGCGCATGTATGATCGTCGTCTCGCCGCCGCCCTCTTCGCTCCGGTCGCGGCCGTAAGCCTCGCGGGTTGCGGACTGAACTCTGTGCCGACACGTCAGGAAGAGGCGCGACAGGCGTGGGCCAACGTCCAGGCGGCATATCAGGCACGCGCGGACCTCATCCCTCAGCTCGTCGGCACCGTCCGGGGCGCGGCGCGGATCGAGGAGGAGACGCTTACCAACGTCATCAATGCGCGCGCTCGGGCCACGCAGGTGACGCTCAACGCCGACCAGCTGAGTGATCCGGCGGCGGTGGAACGTTACCGCGAAGCGCAGGGGCAAGTGGGCAGCGCGCTCGGGCGTTTGCTCGTCACGGTTGAGCAGTATCCGCAGCTGCAGAGCCAGGGCCGCTTCGCCGATCTGCAATCGCAGCTGGAGAGCAGCCAGAACCGCATCACCATCGCCATCCGCGACTATAACGAGGCCGTGCGGCGCTATAACACCACCATCCGCACCTTCCCCGACGCGATCGGCGCGAAGGTCATTCACGGCGCCCAGCCGATGCAGCCCTACGTCGCGGTCTCGCCGAACGCGCAGCAGGCGCCGACGGTCGACTTCGGCGTCAAGTAAGCGCGCGGCGCTGCCGACGATGGCGCGCGTCCTCCTCCGCTGGCTAGCGCTCGCGCTGCTCCTGGTGACGGGAGCGGTAGCGAGCGCGCAGGCTACACGCTTTCCTGCCAATAATGGCCGCTGGGTTGTCGACGAGGCCAACATCCTCTCCGACGCGACCGAGCAGGCGCTGAGCCAGCGACTGTTCGACTTCCAGCAGCAGACGCGTCGGCAGGTAGTCGTCGCGACGGTCGCGAGCCTCGATGGGCAGCCGATCGCGGACTATGCCTATCAGCTGGGGCGGGCGTGGCGGATCGGCGACGAGCGGCGCGACGACGGCGTTCTGCTGCTCGTCGCGCCCAACGAGCGCAAGGTACAGATTTCGGTCGGCTACGGCCTCGAGCCGGTGCTCACCGACGCCATCAGCTCGCGCATCATCCGCGAGGACATTACGCCGAGGTTTAAGGCGGGAGAGATGGACGCGGGGGTAACCGCGGGCATCGACCGCATCCTTCGCCAGCTGCGACTCACCCCGGAGGAAGCGCAGGCAGCGGCCCGCGCGGCGGAACAGAATGCGGCTGCCGGTGATGACGGCATTCCGGTGGGATTCATCATCTTCGTCGTCATCGTCGTGCTGATCCTGATCATGAGCAACCGCCGTAATCGCGGAAGGGGTTATCGGAGCGGCTGGGGCGGGCCGCCGGTTGTGATTTGGACCGGCGGCAACAGCGGCTGGGGCGGTGGCGGCTTTGGCGGCGGAGGCTTCGGCGGTGGCGGTGGTGGCGGCTTCGGCGGCTTCTCGGGCGGCGGCGGCAGCTTTGGTGGCGGCGGCGCAGGGGGTAGCTGGTGATGCGCTCGACCTGCAACTTTTCGGCCGAAGATCACGCGAAGGTCAGTGCGGCGATCCATATGGCGGAAGCGACGAGCGATGGGGAAATCGCGGTCGTGACCGCCTCCTCATCGGACAGTTACGCCGATTGGGCGATGGTCCTGGCGGCGCTGGCGGCGGCTGCCGTGCCGCTATGGGCAGCGTTCTGGCCCGCCTGCCTACTCTCACTCGTCGACACCGCCACTTTCGGTTGGGGTGAACCGCTCAGCACCAATCGCCTACTCTTGGCGGTCGCGCTGCTGACTTTGTGGAAGCTCGGCGCGGTGCGACTGATCCTCGCCTGGATGCCGCTGCGTCTAGCCTTGGTGCCACCGGGTATGAAGCGTCGTCGGGTGCGCCGCGCCGCCATTCGCGCCTACCGCATCGGGGTCGAGGCGCGCACTCGCGCGGCCACCGGCGCTCTCGTTTATCTCAGCCTCGCGGAGCGTCGGGCGGAGATCGTCGCGGATCAGAACATCAACGACCGCGTCGGACCGAACCCATGGGGCGACGCGATGGCGGTGCTGATCCATCACCTTCGCGAAGGGCGCGCGACGGAGGGGCTCGTCGCCGCTGTGGAGATGATCGGCTCCACCATCGCGCAGCACTTCCCGCGCAGCCATGACGACAAGAACGAGCTTCCCGACCGGCTGATCGAGCTGTGAGCGACGATGCCCTGCCCCCGGCGGAAACCCGTTGGGAAGGCCGCTACATCGCCGTCGAACAACGCGGGACTTGGGAGTATGTCCGCCGCGCGCGGGACATTCGCGCGGCGGTTATCCTCGCCATCGAGGAGCAGTCCGAAGGGCGCTCGGTAATCCTCGTCGAGCAGTATCGCGTGCCGCTCGGCAAGCGATGCATCGAACTGCCCGCCGGGCTGATCGGCGATGACGATGCGAATGAGCCCGCCGCCACCGCCGCCGCCCGCGAACTCGACGAGGAGACCGGCTATCGCGCCGCAGTGCTGAGCGACGCTGGCGAATATTACTTGTCACCGGGCATGGTGTCGGAGAGTTTCACGCTGTTTATCGCCCGCGGCCTCACCCGCGTGCACGATGGCGGCGGGGTCGAGGGCGAGAATATCGTCGTCCATCGCGTCGCCCTGCCCGCCCTCCCCGGCTTCATCGCCGCCAAACGGGCGGAGGGGTGCGGAATCGACGTGAAGCTGCTCTTGCTGCTCGGCGCGGGACTGATCGAACCCCAGCCCAGCGATCAGCGGAAATTGTCGGCGTAGGCCTGAAGCTTAAGCGTCTTTACCGGCGTCACGATTTCCTCGACGCGCAGCCCCGCCTTTTCCGCATAAGACAGCGCCGCCTCACGCGTAGGAAAGCGCAGAACGACTTGGCGCTGCGTATCGCCGCTCCCCGCCCATCCCATCAGCGGATCTGCGCGCTTGGGCTCCTGCGGCTCATGCTCTAGAATCCAGCGCCCCGCGCGGGCCTTGCCCGACTGCATCGCATTCTTGGGTTCCTGAAACAGTCGAGCGTCCATGCCTGTCGCCTATCGCCGCCGCGCCCGCGGTTCAATAGCCGCGCGCGACCGCGAACTCCGCAGCCTCGACCAGCGCGGATTTCGCGGTTGACGGGCCGAACCCCGCCAGCGCATCGATCGCCCGCCGCGCGTAGAGCCGCGCGCGCTCGATCGTGTCCGCAATGGCGTCATGCTGGCGCAGGAGAGCGGTTGCGTGCGCGAGGTCCTCGTCGCTGATGCGATGACCCGCGATCGCCGCATTCCAGAAGGCGCGATCCTCCTCGCTTCCGCGCGCGTAGGCGAGGATCACCGGCAGCGTCACCTTGCCGTCGCGGAAGTCATCGCCGACGCCCTTGCCCATGGTCGCGGCGTCGCTGGCATAGTCGATCGCGTCGTCGACCAGCTGGAACGCCACGCCAAGGTTGCGGCCATATGCGTCGAGCGCGTCCTCCACCGCCTCGTCGCGTTCCGCCACCACCGCGGCAATGCGGCAGGCGGCGGCGAACAGCGCGGCGGTTTTGGCGGAGACGATGTGGAGGTAGGTTTCCTCGCTCGTGCCCACGCGGCGCTGCGCGGAAAGCTGCGCAACCTCCCCCTCCGCGATGATCGACGAAGCGCGGCTGAGGATTCGCAGCACTTTGAGGCTGCCGTCCTCGACCATCAGCTCGAACGAGCGGCTGAAAAGGAAATCGCCCACCAGGACGCTCGCGGGGTTGCCCCAGATCATATTGGCGGTGCGGCGCCCGCGGCGGAGCTCCGATCCGTCGACAACGTCATCGTGGAGCAGCGTCGCGGTGTGAATAAACTCGACCGTCGCGGCGAGCAGATGCTGGCGCGTGCCGCCGTAATCGAGCAGCCGCGCACACGCGCAGGTGAGCATCGGGCGCAGCCGCTTGCCGCCTCCCGCGATCAGATGACCGGCGAGTTCGGGGATCAGCGGAATGTCCGACTGCATCCGCGCAAGGATGACCTGATTGACCGCATTCATGTCGCTCGCGGTCAGCGCGAGCATTGCGTCGAGCGACGGTGCGGTTGGGCGGAGCGGGTGGAGAGTGGCGCTCATGCCCGCCCGCCTTGCGCGATGGGGCGGCTTTTCGCAACCTCCGCCTCGGCTGCGGGCAAGGTAACGATCACGGCCAGCCCGCCCAAATCCTCACTCTCTTCCATGCGGACCGATCCGCCATAGGTTTCGACCACGTCGCGCACGATGGCGAGGCCGAGGCCGGTGCCGGGCTTGTCGGTGTCGAGCCGGACGCCCCGGCGAAACAGCTTGTCGCGATCCTCCTCGGCGATACCGGGACCGTCGTCCTCGATCGTGAGCGTCAGGCAGGGCGTCCCGTCGCGCGCCGGGGGTGACGCCGCGACGGTCGCGAATACGCTCCCCCCGCCATATTTGGCCGCATTTTCGAGGAGGTTGCCGACCACTTCGTCGAGGTCCTGGCGTTCTATTCGTGCCCGCAAACCAGGGTCTCCGTCGGCATCGAAGCGCACTTTGGGGTAAAGCCGCGCCACCGCGCGTTCGACCCCCTCGACGATCTTCAACACCTCGGCGCAAAGCAGCGCCTGACCGCGACGCCCGGCGGCACGTGCGCGGGCAAGGTGATGATCGACGTGGCGCTTCATCGCTGCCGCTTCCCGCGCCACGGTCGCGTCGAGGTCAGCTTCACGTGCCACCGCGGCGTTGGTCAGCACCGTCAGCGGTGTCTTCAGCGCGTGAGCGAGATTGCCTGCGTGCCGCCGGGCTTCCTCCGCCTGGTGGTCGCTATGTTCGATCAGCGCGCCCAACTCGTCGACCATCGGACGCACTTCGTTGGGCATCGGCGCTTCGAGAAGCGAGCGATCGCCCTGCCGCAGTGCGGCGATTCCCGTCCGGATGCGCCGCAGCGGCCACAGCCCGTAGATCGTCTGCAATGCCGCGAGCACGGTCAAGCCAAGCCCCAGAATGGCGAAGCTGCGCACGATCACGCGCCGCACCTGCGCCAGCTGCGCATCGAGCGCTGCCCGGCTCTGCGCCACCTGAAAGCGCCAGATCACCGGCGAGTTGGGGAGCAACACGTCGCGCTCGACGATGCGCAGCGGCTCGGTCTGAAACTGCGCGCTGTCGTAGGCGTGGACCTTGTCGTCGCTATGCCCTCGCCCCGAAGACAGCGTCCGGTCCCACAATGACCGCGACCCCGCGGACGCCGCGCCCGTCCCGCTGATCTGCCAGTAGAGCCCGCTGTACGGTTCGATGAAGCGTTGTTCGGAGGGTTGCTGAACAAGGTCGATGCGTCCGTCCCTCCCGACCTCAGCCGAGCGGATCAGCGCGACCAGCAGATATTCGAGATTATCGTCGAAATTCGTGGTGATCGTCTGTGAGATGACGCGATCGAGCGCGAACCCGCCGCCGGACAACAGCAGCGCGATCCACGCCGCGGCGATGCCGATCATCCGCCGCCCGAGCGAAAAACTTCCCCGCCGCCGCCGCTTCACGCCACGGACGGAAGGCGCGCTTTCAGCCGATGGGATCGTCAAGCTGATAGCCGAGCCCGCGGATGGTGGTGATGACGTCGGCACCGAGCTTCTTGCGAATGCGCGTGACGAACACCTCGATCGTGTTCGAATCGCGATCGAAGTCCTGATCGTAGATATGCTCGATCAGCTCGGTGCGGCTCACCACCTTGCCCTTATGGTGGAGGAGGTAGGAGAGAAGCTTATACTCCTGCGCGGTCAGCTTCACCGGGTCACCGGCACGCGTCACGCGGCCCGAGCGGGTGTCGAGGCGCACGTCGCCCGCGACCAGTTCCGACGAGGCATTGCCGCTCGAACGGCGGATCAGCGCGCGGAGGCGGGCGATCAATTCCTCGGTCTGGAACGGCTTGGCGAGATAGTCGTCGGCACCTGCGTCGAGCCCGGCGACCTTGTCCGACCAACTATCGCGCGCGGTCAACACCAGCACGGGGAAGTTGCGCTTTTCCTTACGCCAGCGGTCGAGCACGGTGAGCCCGTCCACCTCCGGCAGGCCGAGATCGAGGATCGCCGCGTCGTAATTCTCGTTGGCCCCAAGGTAATGCCCGTCCTCGCCATCGGTGGCGAGGTCGACGGCATAGCCTGCGCCCTCCAGCGTGGTCTTGAGCTGGCGACCCAGATTGGGCTCATCCTCGACGATCAGCAGACGCATCGGCTCACAACCTCCGGCAATTTCGTGACGCTTTGGCGATAACGCGGGGTGAGGGCAAGCGGTGCCCGCGGGCGGATCAGGGCTGGCGACCGACGACGCGCCCGCTGCGCGCATCGACCATCACCACCACCAGCTGCCGACCATCGAGAAAGCGCAGCACATAGATCTGTCGACGCATTTCGAAGCCGGCGACGCCGATGTAGTCCATCTCGTCATACGGCGATTGCGAGCGCAGCGAGGCGACGATCTCCGGCAGCGGACGTCCCATCCGCATCACCGGCCGATCCATGTCGAACGGCGACATCTCCGGCGGAGGCATGCGCACGCGGGGCACCCCGCGCGGCAGCTCGATGCCGCCTGCGGCTCCGACGTTCGCCGCAGCCGGAGGGCGGGCGCGCGGCGTTTGCTGCGCAGTCGCGGGACTCGCTACCGCCAGCCCCAGCACGCCCGCCAACATCACCGCCCAACGGCGCGTGACTTTCGTCAGGAGAGGGAAAGCGTGGGGCACCCGGCGAGTCATCCATCTGAGAAGCGCCGCCGATTGGCGATGCCTCCCTGCCCTACGGCCACAGCATTGAATAGCTAATGAATGTTCTCGGCAGCACCGCGACAGGCGCCGCCACCTGAGCGGTCAGCGCGAATGCAGGCGGAGGGGATGGTGGGCGCGGCAAGGATTGAACTTGCGACCCCTGCGGTGTGAACACAGTGCTCTACCACTGAGCTACGCGCCCGCCAGGTGGCGCCGGGGAGCCCGGCGTCATGGGGTGCGCGCGCCCTAGCGAGCGCGGCGCGCGAAGGCAAGGGCACGCGGCACAATGACTGCCCCATCCGCCGCGAACCGAAAGTTCAGGCAAAGTTCACACCAAAAACCGCAGTTTCGGGCCAGCTCTGCCGCAGACGCAAGAACGGCGCGGAGTGTCGCCACTCCGCGCCGCTGTGTCTTGCCGCAAAGGCGCCGGTCTTAGTTGACCGCGTCCTTGAGGCCCTTGCCCGCCTTGAACTTCGGCTGGGTCGAGGCGGGAACCTGCATCGGTTCACCGGTGCGCGGGTTACGACCGGTCGACGCCTTGCGCTTCGAGACCGAGAAGGTGCCGAAGCCGACCAGGCGCACATCGCCGCCACGCTTCAGTTCGCCGGTGATCGCTTCGAACATGGCGTCGACCGCGCGAACGGCGTCAGCGCGCGCGAGACCGGTCTGTTCCGACACGGCGCCGATCAGTTCCTGCTTGTTCATGGTGACCTCTTCCCCTTGTTTCGTACGCCGGGGGACCCCCTGAATCGGCGTATCCGGCGCGCACCAAAGACAGGAAAGTTGCGGCTGTAAAGAGCCTATCCGGTCGAAATCGCCGTTACGGCACGCTCCGTCGGTCAGACTCAGCGCCCAGCGAGCGGACAAGCCAATCAGTGTGGCCGATGCGCCTCACCCGCAGTCGCCCCCGGCGGTGCCACCGCGAGGAGGTCGTCCGCTTCGCTCCACTCGATCGATTCGAGCGGCGTGACGAGCGCGCGCGCCAGCACTTCATCGACATGCGAGACGGGAACGATCTCCAGCCCCTCGAGGATCGCCGCCGGCACTTCCGCCAGATCCTTGGCGTTTTCCTCAGGGATCAGCACGGTCTTGATCTGCCCACGCTGCGCTGCGAGCAGCTTTTCCTTGAGCCCGCCGATCGGCAGCACCCGACCGCGCAGCGTCACCTCGCCGGTCATCGCCACGTCGCGACGCACCGCGACGCCGGTCAGCGTCGACAGCATGGCGGTGACCATGCCGATGCCCGCCGACGGCCCGTCCTTGGGCACCGCGCCTTCGGGAAGGTGGATGTGGATGTCCTTCCGGAGGAACAGGCTCGGGCGGATGCCATAGGCCGGAGCGCGGGCTTTGACGAAGCTCATCGCCGCCTGCACCGACTCGTTCATCACGTCGCCGAGCTTGCCGGTGGTCTTGACCTGCCCCTTGCCGGGTACCGTCACCGCCTCGATCGTCAGCAGCTCGCCGCCGACTTCGGTCCAGGCGAGCCCGGTCACCGCGCCGATCTGATCCTCCTCCTCGGAGACACCGAAGCGGAACTTCCGCACGCCCGCGAATTCGCCGAGGTTGCCCGCGTCGATGGTGACGCTGTCGACCTTTTTCTCGAGGATCCGACGCAGCGCCTTGCGTGCCAGCCGCGCGATTTCGCGCTCCAGTGTCCGCACCCCAGCCTCGCGCGTGTAGTAACGGATGAGGTCGGTCAGCGCGTCGTCGGTGAGCGTAAATTCGCCCGGCTTCAGCCCGTGCGCCTCGACCTGCTTCGGCAGCAGATGGGTGCGCGCGATCTCCAGCTTTTCAGTCTCGGTATAGCCTTCGAGGCGAATGATCTCCATCCGGTCGAGCAGCGGCTGCGGCAGGTTGAGGCTGTTCGCGGTGGTCACGAACATCACGTTCGACAGGTCAATGTCGAGCTCCAGATAATGGTCCTGGAACTTGTCGTTCTGCTCCGGGTCGAGCACCTCCAGCAGCGCCGCCGCCGGGTCGCCGCGGTAGTCCTGACCGAGCTTGTCGATCTCATCGAGCAGAATAAGCGGGTTCATCGTCTCCGCTCGTATCAGGTTCGAAACGATCTTACCTGGCATCGATCCGATGTAGGTCCGGCGGTGACCCCGGATCTCCGCCTCGTCGCGCACGCCGCCCAGTGACTGGCGCACGAACTTGCGCCCAGTCGCCTTGGCGATCGAGCGACCAAGCGAGGTCTTGCCCACCCCTGGGGGGCCGACGAGGCACAGGATCGGCCCCTTCAGCTTGTTGGTGCGCGCCTGCACCGCGAGATATTCGACGATGCGCTCCTTCACCTTTTCGAGCGCATAGTGGTCCTCATCGAGGATCGCCTGCGCCGCTTCGATGTCGCGGCGAAGTTTCGACTGCTTGCCCCACGGCACGCCGACCAGCGCGTCGAGATAGTTGCGCACAACGGTCGATTCGGCGCTCATCGGCGCCATCGCGCGCAGCTTCTTGAGCTCCGCCATCGCCTTGTCGCGGGCTTCCTTGGGGAGCTTGGCCTGCTCGATCTTGAGCTGCAGCTCGGCGAGCTCGCCTTCCCCGTCGGGGTCGCCCGCGCCGCTCAGTTCGCGCTGGATCGCCTTCAACTGCTCGTTGAGGTAATATTCGCGCTGGGTCTTCTCCATCTGCCGTTTGACGCGACCGCGGATTTCTTTCTCGACCTGCAGCGCGCCGAGCTCGCTCTCCATCAGCGCCATGATCTTTTCGATCCGCGCGCGAACGTCGAGTTCCTCCAGCACCGATTGCTTGTCGGACACCTTTATGCCGAGGTTCGCGGCGAGCGCGTCGGCAATCTCACCCGGCTCCTCGAGCTGCTCAACCTGCGCCACGACCTCGTCGGACAGGCGCTTGTTGAGCTTGGCGTATTCGGCGAACTGCTCCGCCGCGTTGCGCGCCAGCGCCGACAGTTCGGCGCTCTCATCCGCAACCTCGCTGACCGGCTCGACCTCGGCTTCGAGATGCGTGCCGTTATCGTGCAGCCCCACCAGCCGAGCGCGGCTCTTGCCCTCCACCAGCACGCGCACCGTGCCGTCGGGCAGCTTGAGCAGCTGCACGATCGTCGCCACCACGCCAACGGGGAACAGGTCGCTCTCGACCGGATCGTCCTGCCCCGCGTCACGCTGCGCGATCAGGGCCAGGTCCTTGGACCCCGCCATCGCCGCCTCCAACGCCGCGACGGACTTCGCACGTCCGACGAACAGCGGCACCACCATCTGCGGAAAGATGACGATGTCGCGCAGGGGAAGAAGCGGCAGGGTTTCGGTCATGGGTAGGACGAGACTTTCGTAGAGAAGCGCGGCTTTGTCCGCTCAGTAAGATATGGTGCGGTGCAGCGCGCGGTTCAATCAGCGCCAACCCCGTCCGCCATCGCGAGGAACCCCGCGACGAAGCGCTCCGCGGCCGCGCCCCACGGCGCCGTTCGCACGGAACCCCTACTTTCGCCCGCGATGACGGCTTGTACGCGGCGGGGTCGGCCGCGCAGGCGTCAGCCGAACGGCAGCTTCATGCCCGGGGGAAGCGGCAGGCCCTGGGTGACCTTGCCCATCTCCTCGTTGGAGGCGGCGTCTGCCTTGGTGCGCGCGTCGTTGAAGGCGGCGGCGACCAGGTCCTCGACCATCTGCTTTTCCGACGGGCGGAGCAGCGATTCGTCGATCGTAACGCGCCGGATGCGGCCCTTGGCGGTCGCGAGCACCTTGACCATGCCGCCGCCCGCAGCGCCCTCGACCTCGATCGTGTCGAGCTTGGCCTGTGCCTCGGTCATCTGCTCCTGAATGCGCGCGGCGGCTTGCTGCGCAGCGGCCATCATTTCGTTCATGTCCATTGGGTTCGCTCCTGTGTGTAAGGTCAGTCGGGATCGGTCGAGGGCGCCGCGATCTCGGCGTCGGGGAACGCCTCAGTAAGCGCGGAGACGACCGGGTGCGCGCGGATTTCGGCGAGCCTTGCGTCCTCCGCCGCCTGCGCCGCCTCCGCCAGCGTGGGCGCGCCAGGCGTGTCGCTCAAGCTCACCTTCCAGTGCGGGCCGAAGCTGCGGCGCAGGTCGCCCTGCAACTCGCTAGCGTCGGCATCGGTGAACCGGTCGTGCCGCTGAAGCTCGAGGTGCCCCGCGGGGTCGTAGGCGACCACCCGCCCGCTCCGCCGCAGGTTCGACGCACGCACCAACGCCCCGGCCTGCCCCAGCGCATCGACCATCAGCGCAAAGTTATCGGGGCCCGGCGGCGGCGCGGGGCGAGACGGGGGCGGTGTCGGCTCGGTTGGTCGCGCCTGAGGTTCCGCCGAGCGCTGCGTCGGCTGCGCGTCCGACGTAGGCTCGGCCGCCGTCGGCGGCTCCGCGGGCATCGGCGGCGGTGTTGGGGCGGAAGGGGTCGGGGGCAAGGCGAGCGCCGCACCCTGCCCGCTGAGCAGCGCCGCTAGCGCGTCGGGATCGGGAAGGCTCGCCGCGTGCACCACGCGCAGCAGCGCCATCTCCAGCGTCGGCAGCGGGTCGGCCGCCTCGCGCACCTCGCTCATGCCGCGCAGCAGGATCTGCCACAGGCGTTGCAGACGCCCGATCGACAGTGAGCCCGCGAACTCCGCGATCGCCGCTTGTGCATCGCCGGGCTGCGCCGGGTCGTCGGTGCCGCTCACCCGCCGCAGCGTCACCGCGTGCGTGAAGCCGAGCAGCGAGCGCATGATCGCGGTCGGGTCGGCGCCGTCCTCATACAACTGGCGCGCCGCCTGAAGCGTGCCCGCGCCGTCCGCGGCGATCAGTCGCGCGAACAGGCGCCGCGTTGCGCGCGTGTCGGCCAGCCCGAGCATCGCCTGCACCGCCGCGCCCTGCACCTCGCCGTCGCCCGCGCTGTCGGCATGCGCGATGGCCTGGTCGAGCAGCGACAGCCCGTCGCGCACCGACCCCTCCGCCGCCAGCGCGATCAGCCGCAGCGCCTCATCATCGATCGCAACGTGCTCAGCCACACAGATGCGCGCGAAATGCTCCGCCAGCGTCTCCGGCGACACGCGGCGGAGGTCGAAGCGCTGGCAGCGCGACAGCACCGTCACCGGCACCTTTTGCACCTCGGTGGTGGCGAGGATGAATTTGACGTGCGGCGGCGGCTCCTCGAGCGTCTTGAGCAGCGCGTTGAACGCGGCCTTCGACAGCTGGTGCACCTCGTCGACGATGTAGACCTTGTAGCGCGCGCTGACCGCCGAATAGCGCGCCGCTTCGATGATCACCTCGCGCACGTTGTCGATGCCGGTGTGGCTGGCGGCATCGATCTCGATGATGTCGATGTGCCGCCCTTCGGCAATCGCGCGGCAGGGTTCGCATACGCCGCAGGGGTCGGTGGTCGGCCCGCCTTCCCCATCCGCGCCGATACAGTTGAGCCCCTTGGCGATCAGCCGCGCGGTGGAGGTCTTTCCCACCCCGCGCACGCCGGTCATCAGAAACGCATGCGCCAGCCGCCCGCGCTCGATCGCGTTGGCGAGCGTCCGCACCATCGCGTCCTGACCGATCAGCTCGGCAAAGGTCTGCGGCCGATATTTGCGCGCGAGCACGCGGTAGCCATCCGCCCCGCGCGGGGTCGGTGGCGCCTGCTGCGGCAGCTCCATCCCCAGCATCGGCGCGTCGTCGGCGCTCTGTGCTTCGGTCGGCATCGTATCGGGGTCGGCGGGAGAATCGCTCACCGCGCGAACATAGACGCTCGCGGCGGCAATGCGAGTGGATGGGCTACCCGCAGATCGAGTGCCGTAACCGCCAATCGTGCATTTCATGGCTTGGTGGGTGGGAGCCGGAACGACCCGCCGCGAATTCGTTGCGGCTGCTTCCTTCCGGACCTGACCGGGTTGGCGAAGACGACGTCCGCCCGACTCCCGCCGCGCATATGGCGGCGTGGCCGCGGCGGCGCAAGAGCGCGCGCCTTGCCCGCTCCCGGCGCCGCTGGCATGGCGCGGGCATGAACGACGCTGCCGAAACGACCGCCGCCCCGACGCTCGACAAGACCTTCGATCCTGCCGCG
Organism: uncultured Sphingopyxis sp.; assembly: GCA_936933955.1. Taxonomy (GTDB): domain Bacteria; phylum Pseudomonadota; class Alphaproteobacteria; order Sphingomonadales; family Sphingomonadaceae; genus Sphingopyxis. Next base: position 24,730 of record CAKZIN010000055.1, read on the forward strand.
ATCGAAGCCAAATGGAGCGCGCATTGGGAGGCGAGCGGCGGCTATCGTCCGCACCGCCCCGACGCGCAGCCCTTCACCATCGTCAACCCGCCGCCGAACGTCACCGGCGCGCTGCATATCGGCCACGCGCTCGACAATACGCTGCAGGACGTGCTCGTCCGCTATGAGCGGCTGCGCGGCAAGGATGCGCTGTGGGTGGTCGGCACCGACCACGCCGGCATCGCGACGCAGATGGTGGTCGAACGCCAGATGGCCGAGCGCCAGCAAAAGCGCACCGACCTCTCCCGCGAGGATTTCATCGCCAAGGTGTGGGAGTGGAAGGAGGAAAGCGGCGGCCAGATCACCCGCCAGCTCCGCCGGCTCGGCTGCTCGATGGACTGGAGCCGCGAACAGTTCACCATGGACCCGCACTTCAGCCGCGCGGTGACCAGGGTGTTCGTCGAACTCTACCGCCAGGGCCTGATCTACCGCGACAAGCGGCTGGTGAACTGGGATCCGAAACTCGGCACCGCGATCAGCGACCTCGAGGTCGAGACGCGCGAGGTCGAGGGGAGCTTCTGGCACCTGCGCTATCCCCTCGCCGACGGGGCGCGCACCGCGGACGGCGCCGACCACATCATCGTCGCCACCACGCGGCCCGAAACGCTGCTCGCCGACATGGCCGTGGCGGTGCACCCAGAGGACGAGCGCTACCAGGCGCTGGTCGCGAGCGGGGCGAAGGTCGTGCTGCCGATCACCGGGCGCATCGTGCCGATCATCGCCGACGAACATGCCGACCCGGAACTCGGCTCGGGCGCGGTCAAGATCACGCCTGGGCACGACTTCAACGACTTCGAGGTCGGCCGCCGCGCCGGCATCGCCGCCGCGGACATGCTCAACATGCTCGACGCCGGGGCGCGGGTGGTGCAGGTCGCCGACGGCCTGATCCCGGCGGAGCTGATCGGGCTCGACCGCTTCGACGCGCGCAAGGCGGTGGTGACGCGGCTGGAAGCGGACGCCCTGCTCGACCGAGTCGAACCGCGCACGATCCAGACGCCCTACGGCGACCGCTCGGGCGTGGTGATCGAGCCGTGGCTGACCGACCAATGGTATGTCGACGCCAAAACCCTCGCCCAGCCGGCGATCGAGGCGGTGCGCTCGGGCGAAGTGAAAATCGTCCCCGGAAGCTGGGAAAAGACCTTTTTCCATTGGATGGAGAATATCCAGCCCTGGTGCATCTCCCGCCAGCTCTGGTGGGGGCATCGCGTGCCGGTGTGGTACGCCGACGACGGCCGCGTGATCGTTGCCGAAACCGAAGCCGATGCGCAGGCCGAGGCTGGCGAAGGGGTTGCGCTGCGCCAGGACGAGGATGTCCTCGACACCTGGTTCAGCTCCGCCCTCTGGCCATTCGCAACGCTGGGGTGGCCGGCATCCTCCCCATCGGACGATGGGGAGGGGGACCAGCCGCAGGCTGGTGGAGGGGTTGGTTACCGCCTGCCCCCCAAGTCCAACGCCCAGGCGCGCGACGCGCAGCTCATGGAGTGGGGGGTGGAGACGTTGCGGGTTGGAGCACGCGACGTGTTGCGAGACGTCGGTGCGGTCGTCGATGGCATCGTGGATCGTGCGAAGCAGCGTCTACCCCTCCACCAGCCTGCGGCTGGTCCCCCTCCCCAGCAAGCTGGGGAGGATCTGCTCGCGCGGCACTACCCTAACGACGTGCTGATCTCCGGCTTCGACATCCTGTTTTTCTGGGATGCGCGGATGCTGATGCAGGGGCTGCATTTCATGGGGGAGGTGCCGTGGCGGACGCTTTACCTCCACGGCCTCGTTCGCGCGCCGGATGGGCAGAAAATGTCCAAGTCCAAGGGCAATGTGGTCGATCCGCTCGGCCTCATCGACCGCTACGGCGCCGACGCGCTGCGCTTCTTCATGAGCGCGATGGAGAGCCAGGGGCGCGACATCAAGATGGATGACGCGCGCCTCCAGGGTTATCGCAACTTCGCAACCAAGCTGTGGAATGCCGCGCGGTTCGCGCAGGCCAACGGCATCGGCGCGAGCGACACGCTCGCCGCGCCGGAGGCGACGCTGCCGGTCAACCGCTGGATCATCGGCGAACTCGCCGACACCGTCGCCGCGGTCGAGGCGGCCTTCGCCGCCTATCGCTTCGACGAAGCGGCGAACGCGATCTATCGTTTCACCTGGGACCGCTTCTGCGACTGGTATCTGGAGCTGATCAAGGGCCAGGTCGACGAGGAAACCCGCCGCGTCGCTGGCTGGGTGTTCGACCAGATCCTCGTCACGCTACACCCGTTCATGCCGTTCGTGACCGAGGAGCTGTGGCACGCGATGGGCGCCCGCAGCTACGACCTGATCGTCGCCAAATGGCCCGAGCCCCGCGCGACCCACGATGCACAAGCGAGCGCAGACATCGACTGGCTGATCGACCTCGTCAGCCAGCTGCGCGGCGCCAAGGCGGCGATTGGCCTCGCCCCGGGCGCGCGGCTACCGCTCCACATCTCGGGCGGGGACACGGCCCGGATCGAGCGGCTTGGGGCAGCGCTCGACCGTGTCGGCCGAGTGAGTGCGGTGTCGAGCGACCCCCTCCCCCCCGGCACCCCGGCGATCAACCTCGTCGTCGGCGGGGTGAGCGTGGCGGCGCCGATCGGCGACCTGATCGATGTCGATGCGGAGCGAGCGCGGCTCGACAAGGCGTTGGCGACGGCCACCAAGGACCGCGACGGGCTCGCCGGACGGCTCGGCAACGCGAGCTTCGTCGAGCGCGCCAAGCCCGAGGCTGTGGCCAAGGCCCGCGCCGACCTCAGCGCACGAGAGGAAGAGATCGCCGCACTCACCCAAGCCCGCGCCGCACTCGGCTAGGCACGAGCTTCGTCATTGCGAGGAGCGGAGCGGCGGCGGAGTTCAATGCTCCGCCGCTTCCAAGCCGCGGTTGCCGCTACTCCGGCGCCTGCTCGCGCGAGTTCGCGCTTTCGTCGAGCGGCGTGGGCGCGCGAATGACGCGTTCGCGCTCCGGGCTGCGCTCGCGTGGCGCTTCGACGCGCTCGGGCGGAGGGGTGTAGCTCGGCTCGGGCCGCTCGACGCGAACGGGCGCTTCGGCGCGCTCCACCGGCGCGCGCATCGCGGGCGCCTCGCCCGTGCGCGGGGCGGGCGGCACAATGGTCTGCGAGCCAGCGCTCTCCACCCAGCCATCGCGCCAACGCCCACCGTCGGGCGAGCGGGCCGCGGCCGGCGCGTCACGATGGATCGGCACCGCCTGGCTGCGATCGGCCGGGGCGGTCCACATCGGCGCGCTCACCCGGCGACCGTCGCGCAGCTCCTGCTGCGTCACCGGCCGCGTCGACTGCGCGGGATAGGGCCGCCGGCGGTAGCGCTCATAATATTGCCAGTCGCCGCGACGCCGCCAGTAGGGGTCCCAACCGTAGCCATAGTCCTGGCCGATGAATATCGTCGCCACCACCGGCGCCCAGTAGGACCAGCGCGGCACGCGTGAAGGGGAGCTGCGCCAGCGGGTCGACTGCGCCGCCGCCAGCAGCGCGCGCCCGCGCTCCCAGGCCGCGCTCGCCTCGTTCGGGTCGAAGCCCTGCTGGTTCCACCCCCGCAGCATGCCCGAGCTTTCGTAACGCGCGGTCGCGACACTGCCGTCAAAGGCATAGGAGCCGCCGGCATCGCGCGCGAGGAACGGTGCGACCGCACCGGGCGCGTAGAAAAATTGGAGCGACCCCTCACGCCGCGGCTCGACGATCATCACCTCGCCCGTCGGCGCGCGCCAGGCGTAGGCGTAGCCGCCGTCGAAGGGGAAGCCGAAGTCGGGCTCGGCATTGCCGAACCGGCGCGCGAGCATGTCGGCGCGGTCGATCGCGTCGTACGCCTCGACGGGGCCGCGGTCCCAGCCGGAGCCGCTCATGTCGCCGCGCCAGTCGCCCTGATAGGATCCATAGCGATCATAGCCGCTGTCCCCATATCCCACGCCCTCCGGCATCATCAGACAGCCCGACAGCGCAAATGCGCTCGCTGCCCCAACCAATGCCAAGCTTGCACGACCGACGCGCCGCATTATCTGTCCCCCGGCTACACCACGCGACCCTTCGCGTGCGACCGTCCGCCTTGTCCCGCGTTCCGCCTGCACCGACGCTGAACGCACGGCGTCTTGTCCAAAACGAACAACTGTGGAACTGCGCGCAGCTATGAGCCTGACCCATATCAAGGTGCGCGGGGCGCGCGAACATAACCTCAAAGGGGTCGACATCGACCTGCCGCGCGACAAGCTGATCGTCATCACCGGCCTGTCGGGCAGCGGCAAGTCGAGCCTCGCCTTCGATACGATCTACGCTGAGGGGCAGCGTCGCTACGTCGAGTCGCTCTCGGCCTATGCGCGCCAGTTCCTAGAGATGATGCAGAAGCCCGACGTCGAGCATATCGACGGTCTGTCGCCGGCCATCTCGATCGAGCAGAAGACCACCAGCCGCAATCCGCGCTCGACCGTGGCAACGGTGACCGAGATCTACGATTATATGCGCCTCCTGTGGGCGCGTGTGGGCGTCCCCTACTCCCCCGCGACCGGCGAGCCGATCAGCGCGCAGTCAGTCAGCCAGATGGTCGACCGGGTGATGGCGCTGCCGGAGGGCACGCGCGCCTACCTGCTCGCGCCGGTCGTGCGCGGTCGCAAGGGTGAGTATCGCAAGGAACTCGCGCAGTGGCAGAAGGACGGCTTTACCCGCGTCCGCATCGACGGCGAATTCTACGAGGTCGATGAAGCCCCCGCGCTCGACAAACAGAAGAAGCACGACATCGAGGTCGTCGTCGACCGCATCGTCGTGCGCGAAGGCACTGAAGCGCGCCTCGCCGACAGTTTTGAACAGGCGCTGAAGCTGGCGGACGGGCTGGCTTATGTGGATTTGGCGGACACGACGTTGAGCGACCTTCTCCCCTCCCCTTCAGGGGAGGGGTCGGGGGTGGGGTCTAGCGGCGTGGCGCTGGCCGAGGTCGCAACACCCCACCCCAACCCCTCCCCTGAAGGGGAGGGGCTCAAGGGCCGCGCGCTCAAGGGTGCCGCTCTGCCCGCCAACCGCATCGTCTTTTCCGAAAAATTCGCCTGCCCCGTCTCCGGCTTCACCATCGCCGAGGTCGAACCGCGGCTGTTCAGCTTCAACGCACCGCAGGGCGCGTGCCCCGCGTGCGATGGACTGGGCGAAAAGCTCGAGTTCGACGCGGACCTCGTGGTCCCCAACCACAACCTCAGCCTGAAGCAGGGGGCGGTGGTGCCATGGGCGAAGTCGAACCCGCCGTCGCCCTACTATATGCAGGTATTGGGCAGCCTCGCCAAAGCCTATGGATTCGAGCTGACGACATTGTGGCGCGACCTCATGCATGAGGCGCAGGACGCGATCCTCACCGGCACGCACGGGCGCTCGATCCCGCTGACGTTCCAGGATGGGCGCAAGAGCTACACCGTGCACAAGCCGTTCGAAGGCGTGCTCGGCAATCTTCAGCGGCGCATGGCGCAGACCGAAAGCGCATGGATGCGCGAGGAACTGTCGCGCTTTCAGCGACCGCATCCGTGCGAGACCTGCCACGGCGCTCGGCTGAAGCCCGAAGCGCTGTCGGTGAAGATCGCGGGTGAGGACATCAGCCTCTCCGCGCGGCGCTCGGTCGCGGCGGCGCTGGCGTGGTTTGAGGAGCTGGCACCGCGCCTCACCGAACAACAACGCACCATCGCGACGCCGATCCTCAAGGAGATCGTCGAGCGGCTGGGCTTCCTCAACAATGTCGGGCTCGATTATCTCAACCTCGACCGCACGTCGGGGACGCTGTCGGGGGGCGAGAGCCAGCGTATCCGGCTTGCCTCGCAGATCGGCAGCGGCTTGTCGGGCGTGCTTTACGTCCTCGACGAACCATCGATCGGGCTCCACCAGCGCGACAACGACCGGCTGCTGGCGACGCTGCGGCGGCTGCGCGACCTCGGCAATACGGTGATCGTGGTCGAACATGACGAGGACGCGATCCGCAGCGCGGACTGGGTGGTCGACATGGGCCCCGGCGCGGGCGTGCACGGCGGCGAAGTCGTCGCGGAGGGCACGCTCAAGACCGTGCTCAAAAGCCGCAAGAGCCTCACCGCCGACTACCTCACCGGGCGGCGCTCGATCGCGGTGCCGGCGGAGCGGCGCATCGCCAATGCGGAGGACCGCTCCACCCTTCGCACCCGCGCGCCCAAGGCCAAGCGCACCGCGCGCGAAGCCAAGAAGCTGGCGCAGGCGGGCAAGTGGCTGACACTGACCGGCGCGAAGGCCAATAACCTCCACGACGTGACGCTCAAAATCCCGGTCGGCACCTTTACCTGCATCACCGGCGTGTCGGGCTCGGGCAAATCGAGCCTCGTCATCGACACGTTGCAGGCGGTGGCGAGCCGCACGCTCAACGGCGCGCGGGTGCTGGCAGGGCCGTATGATTCGATCGACGGGCTCGAATGGTTCGACAAGGTGATCGATATCGACCAGTCGCCGATCGGGCGCACCCCGCGCTCCAACCCGGCGACCTACACCGGCGCCTTTACGCTGATCCGCGACTGGTTCGCCGGGCTGCCCGAGGCCCAGGCGCGCGGGTACAAGCCGGGGCGGTTCAGCTTCAACGTCAAGGGCGGGCGCTGCGAAAGCTGCCAGGGCGACGGCGTCATCAAGATCGAGATGCACTTCCTGCCCGACGTCTATGTGACGTGCGAAACCTGCAACGGAGCACGCTACAATCGCGAGACGCTGGAGGTGAAGTTCAAGGGCAAGTCGATCGCCGACATCCTCGACATGACGGTCGAGGACGCGCACGAATTCTTCAAGGCGGTGCCGCCGCTGCGCGAACGCATGGCGATGCTCGAGGAAGTCGGGCTCGGCTACCTCAAGGTCGGGCAGCAGGCGACGACGCTGTCTGGCGGCGAAGCGCAGCGGGTGAAGCTCTCCAAGGAGCTGTCACGCCGCGCCACGGGCAACACGCTCTACATCCTCGATGAGCCGACCACCGGGCTTCACTTCGAAGATGTGCGCAAACTGCTCGAAGTGCTGCACGCGCTGGTCGATCAGGGCAACACGGTGGTGGTGATCGAGCACAATCTCGACGTCATCAAGACCGCCGACTGGATCGTCGACCTCGGCCCCGATGGCGGGGTCAAGGGCGGCGAGATCGTCGCCGAGGGAACGCCCGAGCAGGTCGCGCAGGAACCGCGCAGCTTCACCGGCCGCTACCTCGCCCCGCTGCTCGCCCCGGCGAAAGCCGCCGCCTAGCTCCCGTCAGCCGGCGAGGCCGTGCTTCTTGAGGGCGTGGCGCAGCTGGTCGTAGGTCAGCCCCAGCGCCGCGGCGGTGGCGCGCTGCCGCATGGCGAGCCGCGCGGTGTAGACCGTCCGCTTGGCCGGGCTCGTCATCCACAGAACGCGTTCGGCAGCGGTGGTCGACCCGCTCCACAGCAGTCGCTCCATCCGCGCGTCATGTTCGGCGACGGACAACGCGC
>CAKZIN010000056.1 GCA_936933955.1 uncultured Sphingopyxis sp.
CGGATCCAGTCGCTCGAACTCGGGGGTCGGCACGCCGAGGCCGCGTGTTCCGGCAGCGGCGGCGGCGAGCGGGCGCATCGCCCGATAGGCCGCAGCCCGCAGGTCATCGTCCTCCAATTCGATCAAGTCGGTGCGGCCCATCAGGCGGAAACGGCCCGTGTTGTCGCGCGCGAACCTAACATAGACGGCGGTCAGCGCGCGCAGCGCCGCGTTGCCTTCCAGCCCCTCTGCCGCGCCTGCCAGTTGCTTGCCCAGTGCCTCGTAACTGCGCCGCGCCACCTGCGTCAGCAAGCCCGCCATGTTCTCAGTCGAACCTTCGCGGCGCTGGCGGACCCGACCCGCCGGGCGCTGCTCACGCACCTGCGCGAAGGAGAGTTGACCGTGAGCGATCTCTCGGCGCCATTCGATCAGACCCTCGCCGCCGTTTCCAAGCACCTGCTTGTCCTCGAGCGCGCCGGGCTTGTTGAGCAGCGACGTGAGGGGGCGCGTCGCCCGCGCCGCCTCGTCGTGGCGCCGCTAGCCGCAGCCGAGGCCTGGATCGCACGCTACCGCAAGTTCTGGACGGGAAGTCTGGACCGTCTCGACACGCATCTTCGCAGCAACGGCAAAGACATCGATGGACAAGGATAAGCAGCATTCTCTCGAACTCGAGCATCGGTTCGACGCCCCGCCGCAGGAGGTTTTCGCGGCCTGGACCAATCCGACGGAAATAGTGCGCTGGTGGGGACCCAAAGAGTTCAGGACTACCTCGTTCGATGCCGACGTCCGCGAGGGCGGCGAATCGCGCGCGGTCATGGTCGGCGAGGACGGGAAGGAACTGCCGCACGGTGGCCGTTATCTGACCATCGAGCCTCCGCGCCTGCTCGTGTTCACATTCCGTTGGGAAGAGCCCGATGCCACTGAGACGGAGATGCGGATCAACTTCGAACCGGACGGAAGCGGCACGAAACTAACCCTTACGCAAGCTCCGTTCGACGATGTCGAAGAGCTTAACCGCATGCTAGTGACCATCCCGACCCTATCAGACAAATGATATTACGGTCGTTGCGGAATGTCGGCAATTGCGATCCCAAACCCAGAAAGCGGACTGACCGCTGGCGGCCCAGATCTCGCCCAGCGGCTCTTAAAAGTGCTCGGGCCGGGAAAGTCGCCATGGCTGAACGAGCTGTGGACTATGGCCGCAACGCCGTGCTCCCGACACCAGGGCAATTCGGCGTGCTCAATCGCGCGGTCCGAGGTTGTAAAGCAGCTGGTTGCAGGCGATCCGACCCTCGCCCCCGGCTTTCCAGGCGGCATCAAGGTCGGGCACGTCGAAGTTGCTTACGCCCAAGACAGGACTTGCCCTGCTCCGAAGTCGCTCGCAGGCCGCGACTGTCCCGCTCGCGGAGGCATTGCTCTGCAGGACCTTAGGACGAGGAAGGCGTCGTCCCGCCGGCCCGCGATCGCCTCGCAGAACCGATTTCGGCGTCGCCGTACATCTCGGCTGTGTCGATGTGGGTCGTGCCGAGATCCCGGTCGCGGCGCAGGGCGGCGACCGCAGTGGGCCGATGCGCCTCGTCAATGCACCAGGTCCCCTGGCCGATCGCCGCGACCTCGCGTGGGAGGGGGCCGAATGGGCACCGCTCGATGGCCTCCGGCCCCGGCGAAGGCGGCCTACCTGTGGCGGGCGGGTGCGGTTGTCACGCGCTTGCCATGCGACGAAAGGAAAAAAGCGCGGTCTGCAGCGAAGCGGGGGCGCCCGGCTTATACCAGTTCGTATCCTGGGTATGCGAGGCAGTGACGTAGATCGTCCCGTCCGGCCCTTCCGACAGCGTATCGGGCCAGCGCAATCTTTTGTCGGTTACGACCGGCTCCACCCCATCGCCCGTCCAATACTTCACCCAATTGTCGGTTGGTGAGGTGATATAGAGCGTGTCGTCGCTGCCCATCCAAAGCCCGTCCGCGACATGGGTTGTGCCAACGGTCCTCACCGCCGCTTCAATGTCGGTGGTCGGAGTGTCCTTGGTGAGTTTCGATGTATCGATCGAATAGAGCGTTCGGCCGGTCAGCGCCTGCCAGTAAAGCGTCTCTCTGTCGTTGGAGATCGCAAGGCCGTCAGCCGAGAAGCTGGGCTGGCGACCATCGGGCCGACGAAGCGGCTTGCCATCGATTTCGACGATCACGACCTTCTCGACCTGCGTGGACTTATGGCCGTCGAGCGCGCGGAAGGCGTCACCGGTGTCAAGGTCGACGACTATGATCGCGCCGCGTGTGCCCGAATCAGTAATGTAACCGGTCTTGCCGTCAGCGCTGAAGCGGATGTCATTGAGATAGGTGCCCTGAAGCGCCACCGTCTCGTCGAACAGGATCGTCTTGGTGACTTGGTCGGTCGCGAGGTCGACACGGACCAGCTTGGGGCCGCCGGGCAGAATCTTTTCGTTGCCGGGCGCGGCGGGATCGAGCACCCACAAGGCGCCCCGACCATCCGCCACGATCGATTGCACGCAGACGAAATACTCCCCGACGGGCATTTCGCTCGCCTTCGCGTTGCGCCAGGAATTCCATCTCTCGTCCGGGTAGGCCTTGAGCTTTCCGCTCGGCAGCAACTCGGCGACTGAGATCGGGGCGTCGTCAGTCCAGCGCGGGAAACAGACGAAGATCCGCCCGTCCTCGGTGACGCTTACGCCGGTCACCTGATGGTCGAAATCCGCGACCTTGGTGAGTTTCGAATCCGTGCCCGCGAACTTGAACGCGAACGCGGCTCCGGCTGCTGCGGTGCCGGCAACGGCGGCTCCGACGAGCGCCTTCTGCTTCGTGTCCATCAGACTGTCCCTCTCTCGGGCGGCCGCGCGACCGACGTGTTCCTGCTCGTCCTCTCCTCATCACCAGCGGATGCAATCTTGAACGCCAAGATCTGTGCGCGGTGGATCTGGGGAGGCTCGGCAAACAGCGAAGCGGAGCTTCCGGATAGCGCCGTGCCGACTTCGCCCGACAGATGCGCCTCGCGCCCTGCCTCGTCGGCGAAGGTATCGACGATGGCGAACCGAGTCTTTCCGAGACGCAGAGCGTACCACGACAGGGTGCCCGGCTCCCGCTCCACGGCCGATCGGGCTCCTTGCAGGAAGCGGGCAACCTCTTCCTCCGCACCATCCCGTGCTTCAAGCGGAACATGCAGGGCCAAGCGCGGCAGGGCGTCCGCCGCCGGCACCTTGAGGGCGAGGATGTCGGCCGGCTCGATCTCCGGCAAGCCGTTGAGGATGGTGAAGGTCTTCACCACCAGCGCCCGGCCGACCGTGCCGAACAGATGCTTCAGCCGGCCGGCATTGCCGGGGAAGGTATCGAAGATGGCGAAGTCGGCGGGGCCAAAGCGCAGCGCGTACCAGTGCCGCGTGTCCTGCTCATGCTCGACCGGCTCCAGCGCACCCCGGAGGAATTCAGCGGCATCTTCCTGGTGGGTCGGCCCGGCTTCAATGCCTACGAACAGTGCCTTGTGCATCTTTTCTCTCCTTGTTCCGATGGTAGCGCCTCGAGCTCTACGGAAGGCGTCCTGGGCCTAAATCATGGGAAGTTCGCGCGGCCGGTCGCCAAGCGGGAACGCCGCGTCGATCATGGCGAGTTCGGCGTCCGTCAGCCGCAGCGCGCCGGCGCCCGCATTGTCGGCAGCGTGCTCCGCGCTGGACGCCTTGGGGATAGCGAACAGCGATGGCCGACGCACAAGGAAGCGCAGCGCCACCTGGCGTGCTGTCGCGCCATGGCTCGCTGCAATCTCCTCCAGCAAGCGGCCGCCCGGCGTGTCCGGGCCAGGGAAATTGCCATGGCCGAACGGGCTGTAGGCGGTTACCGCGACTCTGTGCTCCTCGCACCAGAGAACCACGGCGTGCTCGATCGCGCGTTCACTTACGTTGTAGAGCACTTGGTTGCAGGCGATGCGGCCTTCGCCCCCCGCTTTCCACGCGGCCTCCAGGTCGGGCACGTCGAAGTTGCTCACCCCCACGACAGGATCTTGCCCTGCTCGCGGAGCTGCTCGAAAGCGGCGAAAGTTTCCTCGAGCGGGTGTGAACCCGGCCAGTGCAGGAAGCAGCAGTCCAGCCGGTCGGTGCGCAGCCGCGCGAGCGACCGCTCGCAGGCAGCCACCGTCCCGTCGCGGGAGGCGTTGCTGGGGAGCACCTTGGAGACGAGGAAAACCTCGTCGCGCCGGCCGGCGACCGCCTCGTCGACCACATCCTCGGCGTCGCCATACATCTCGGCGGTGTCGATGTGGGTCATGCCGAGGTCGAGGCCCCGGCGCAGGGCGGCGATCGCCGTGGGACGGTGCGCGTCGTCGATGTACCAGCTTCCCTGGCCGATCACAGCAACCTCGCGCGCTACGCGACCGAACGGGCGCTGCTCCATGCTCGCCGCGCCGGGAGAAGACGGCGCGTGCTGCGGAGCGCGGGGTGCGGCAGGTGTCACGCGACCGCTGCCTGCAGCGAACGCCCACGCGCGAACAGGTCGGTCACAGCCAGGTTTGCCCATCAGACGGAGCCTTCAGATCATGCGGAGGCGCGATCGAAAGCGTTAACGAGCCGGTGAGCAGCCGGGTTCCTGAAGAATCTTCATAATATAGCTTGGGTGGCACCTTAACGACGGGAACGTTTCGTCAGACGGCTGGCTCGCCTGTCATTAACCAAATAGGAGACCCAACATGCGCGCGCTCTGCTGGCACGGCAAAGGCGACGTTCGGGTGGACACCGTCCCAGACCCCGAAATCAAGCATCCGCGCGACGTCATCATCAAGATCACCGCCTGCGCGATCTGCGGTCCCGACCTCCACCTCCTCGACGGCTACCAGCCGAACATGGAGCGGCGACATCATGGGCCATGAGAATATGGGCGAGGTGGTCGAGGTCGGCTCCGAAATCACCAACCTGCAGAAGGGCGACCGTGTCGACATCCCGTTCACGATCAACTGCGGCTCGTGCTGGTTCTGCAAGCTGGGCCTGTTCTCCTGCTGCGACACAACTAACCCCAATGCCGAGATGGCGATCGAGGCGATGGGCCATTCGCCCGCCGGCCTGTTCGGCTTCAGCCACATGCTCGGCGGCTACTGCGGCGGCCAGGCCGAATATCTGCGCGTGCCGATGGCCGATGTCGGCCCGATCAAGGTGCCTGACACGATCAGCGATGAGCAGGCCCTGTTCCTGTCGGACATCTTCCCGACCGGCTACATGGCCGCCGAGAATGCACAGATAAGGGACGGCGACACCGTCGCAATCTGGCGCTGCGGCCCGGTTGGCCAGTTCGCGATCCGATCGGCGATCAAGATGGGCGCGGGGCGCGTGATCGCGATAGACGAGGTTCCCGAAAGGCTCGCTATGGCCGAAGCCGGCGGCGCCGAGACGATCGACTTCGCCGACGTCGACGTTTATGATGAGTTGATGGCCCGGACCGATAATCGCGGGCCTGACAGCGCGATCGACTGCGTCGGCTGCGAAGCATCGGCGCACGGCTCGGCGGACGCTATGCTCGACAAGGCCAAGGCGGCCGTCTTCCTCGCCACCGATCGCGTCCATGTCCTGCGCGAGGCGATCATGAGCGTGAGGAAGGCGGGGACGATCTCGATCCCCGGCGTCTATGTCGGCATGGGCGACAAAATCCCGATCGGCGCGGCGATGAACAAAGGCCTGACTCTCAAGATGGGGCAGGCCCACGTCCCAGCCTACACCAAGCCGTTGCTCGACAAAATCGTCGCCGGCGAGATCGACCCGAGCTTCGTCGTCACACGCCGGCAGATAGCGGCAGGGTCCCCGCCCTTGCAAAATCCAAGGGCATGCAGCGTATGCAGCCCGCAATAGGAGATAAGAGATATGGGGCATGAGGGCGGAGGGTCGTTTCTCGTGCTGGTGCTGCTCGCGGCGGCGCTGGTGTTCGTGCTCATTTTTCGAAAGCTCGGTCTCGGTGCGACCCTTGGGTATCTCGTCGCGGGGGCGGTCGTCGGTCCGCAGGTGACCGGGCTTGCCGGCGGTAATGGCGAGGACATGATAGGGTTTGCCGAGTTCGGCATCGTGCTGCTGCTGTTCATCGTCGGGCTGGAACTCGATCCCAAGCGGCTGTGGGGCATGAAAAGCGCGATCTTCGGCCTTGGTTTTGCACAGGTTGCGCTGTGCGGTCTGGCGATGGTCGCGGTAATTTGGCTTGCCGCGTCCTTCCCACTGTATGCCGCCCTCGCCATCGGTTTGCCGCTCGGCCTTTCGTCGACGGCGCAGGTCCTGCCCATGCTGCAAAGCTCGGGGCGGTTGCGCACGCCATTCGGAGAACGGGCCTTTTCCATCCTGCTGTTCCAGGATCTGTCGATCATCCCGCTGATCACGATCGTCGCCGCCCTATCGACAACCGGTCAAGAGGAATCCGGACCGGAAGGCTGGGTCCTCGCCTTGCAAACGATCGGCGCGATTGTCGGTCTGGTGTTGGCGGGCCGTTTTCTCCTGCGTCCCCTGTTCGGCCTCATCGGCAGACTGGGCGAGCGCGAGATGTTCATTGTGGCCGGTCTGTTCACCGTCGTCGCCTCTGCCACAGTGATGGAACTGATCGGCCTTTCGACGGCGCTCGGGGCGTTCATCGCCGGCGTCATGCTGGCCGATACGCCTTACCGACACGAGCTGGAGGCGGATATCGAGCCGTTCCGATCGATCCTGCTGGGACTGTTCTTTTTGTCCGTGGGCATGATGTTGGACCTGGGTGCGATCGCCCGCGAACCAGCCTTCGTCATCGGTATGGCCGCCGCTTTGGTAGCGGTGAAGACGGCGATTATCTTCGGTCTCGGCATGCTCTTGCGCATGGGCTGGCGTTCGGCTCTCGCGCTAGGGCTGCTGCTGAGCCAGGGTGGCGAATTCGGGTTCGTCCTGTTTACGCAAGCGCTGGCGGGCGGAATTATCGATGCCGAAACCAACAGCCTGTTCGGCGCGATCGTCACGCTCAGCATGGCGACGACGCCATTCCTGATGATCGCCACGCGCCGTATCCGAAGTGGACCGAAGGACGCCCGCACCCGGGAAGGGCCGGTTTCCGATGGCGCATCCGCCCTTATCATCGGATACGGCCGGTTCGGGCAAACCGTGGGTCAGATACTGACGCTGGCCGGCCTCAGGATCTCCCTGATCGACCGCAATGTCGATCAGATCGACACGGCCGACGAGTTCGGGGCCCATGTCCATTACGGCGACGGATTGCGGATGGATCTATTGCGACAGGCCGGCGCCGCCGAAGCCTCGCTCCTGTGCTTCTGCATCGACGGCCAGCAGCTATCGGCCGAGTTTCTCGCAGCGGTCCGCGAGGCCTATCCCGATGCCGCGATCATGGTCCGCGCGTTCGATCGGCGTTCGGTCATGGCGCTCGCGCCGCAGCGCTACGATTTTCTCGTGCGTGAAGTCCGGGAATCCGCAATTGCGATGGCGCGGGCGGCCCTCGACAAGGTCGAGATCACCGAAACCGAGATCGACGATCTGGAGGAGCAATTTCGCGAGAACGATCGGCGGCGTCTGGCGGATCAGGTCGCACAGAACGATCTGCATGCCGGCGACGACCGCATTATTCACGCCGGATGGCAGGCAACGAATTAGGGTCCGGCCCCATAAACGGGATTCACAGCAGCATCGAGATGTGATTCACCTGCCTCCAGCGAGGAGGTGTGGTGGTTGGCGGATTTCTTCTGGTTTTCGGATGAGCAGTGGGCGCGGATTGAACCGCTTCTGCCGCAGGATACGCGTGGTATGCCGAGGGTCGATGACCGTCGGGTGCTCTCCGGGATTGTCCATCCTCTGAAGAGCGGCGGTCGCTGGGGCGATTGTCCGGAGCACGTCTACGGGCCGAAGAAGACGCTTTACAACCGGTTCCGGCGCTGGGCCGAGCGCGGCGTGTGGGAGCGCATCTCAGCCCAGCTTGCCGGGGTCGAGGGCGTGCCTGGCAAACTCTTCATCGACAGCAGCTGCATCAAGGTCCACCGCACCGCCGGAGGCGCAAAAGGGGGGCCTTGGCTCATGGTATCGGCATTACCAAAGGCGGGCGTAACACCAAGCTCCATGCCGTCTGCGACGAGAAGGGCCGCCCGCACGTCCTCCTGCTGACACCCGGCAATACACATGATGCCAAGGTCGCGATGCTGGCGATCAATGCCGTGCCGCCTCCGACTATCTGGTCGCCGACAAAGGCTACGACAGCAACGCTTTGCGTTCCTGGCTGATCGAACGCGGCACCACCCCGGTCATCCCGTCGAAGTCCAACCGCAAGGTGCAGACCCGGCGGTGAAAGCTTCTTCGCAACTCTCAGCATGGCCAAGCGTAAGATCAGTGACGCAATAAAGAGTGAAATCCCGATTGCCGTTGCCGCGGTCATAGCCGACCTTCGCTCAAGGTTGGAAGTTTGAGCCCACGAAGGCGCAGGGCATTGGCGATGACCGACACCGACGAGAGGCTCATGGCCGCGGCGGCGATCATCGGATTGAGAAGAAGGCCAAAGGCGGGAAACAGCACGCCCGCCGCCACCGGGATGCCGAGCGCATTGTAACCGAACGCGAATACGAGGTTTTGGCGAATATTGCGCATGGTGGCGCGCGACAGCACGATAGCCTGGAGCACACCGGTCAGGTCGCCGCGGACCAGCGTGACACCGGCACTTTCCATCGCCACGTCGGTGCCGGTTCCCATTGCAATGCCGACATCCGCAGCCGCCAGCGCTGGCGCGTCGTTGATGCCGTCCCCTGCCATCGCGACGCGCTTACCGGAGGCCTTGAGCGCCTCGACCTTGCGATGCTTGTCCTCGGGCGAGACGTTTGCCTCGACCTCGTCGATACCGAGCTGGCGGGCCACGGCTTCGGCGGTGGCGCGGCTATCGCCGGTCAGCATGACCACTTCGATCCCGCGCTCGTGCAGCGCCCGAATGGCCGCAGCGCTGGTCGGCTTGATCGGATCGGCGACCGCGATCAGCCCTGCCGGTGCGCCATCGATGGCCACGAACATCACGGTCTGGCCTTGGGAGCGTCCGGCTTCTGCGGACGCGAGCCATTCCGCATCACCGATACCGAGCCGCCGCATCAGTTTCTCGTTGCCAATGGCGACCTTCCGCGGTCCCACGCGCGCCTCGACACCCTCGCCGGTAGTCGACGACAAATCAGACGCTGCCTCGAACGCCACGCCTCGCGCCTTGGCGCCTTCAACTATTGCATGGGCGAGCGGATGCTCGCTCCCCGCTTCGACCGCGGCGACGGCGGAAAGGAACTCGGCCTCGTCCAGGCCCACTCGGGGAGTGACGGCGACGAGATCAGGCTTGCCCATGGTGAGAGTGCCCGTCTTGTCGACCACCAGCGTGTCGATCTTTTCGAGCGTCTCCAGCGCCTCGGCGTTGCGAATGAGGATGCCGTGCTGGGCGCCCTTGCCGGTCCCGGTCATGATCGACATCGGCGTTGCGAGGCCGAGCGCGCATGGACAGGCAATGATGAGAACGGCGATCGCGTTGACCAGCGCATAGGCTAGCGCCGGGAAAGGCCCCCAGATTGCCCAGACGATGAAGGTAACGACCGCGATCACGACCACCGAAGGCACGAACCAGGCCGCGACCTGATCGGCCAGACGCTGGATCGGTGCCCGACTGCGCTGAGCCTCGGCGACCATCTGCACGATCTTGGACAGCATCGTGTCCTTGCCGACCGCGCCCGCACGCATAACGAAGCCGCCGGTCTGGTTGACCGTTCCGCCGATCACCTGGTCGCCGGCCTTCTTGGACACGGGTAAGGGTTCACCGCTGATCATCGACTCGTCGATAGCGCTTGCGCCTTCGGTCACTTCGCCATCGACAGGCACCTTGTCACCCGGACGGACGCGGAGCAGGTCTCCGCTCGCCAATTGGTCGAGGGAGACTTCGCGCTCGTCGCCACTGCCGAAGATCTTGAGCGCGGTCGGCGGCGCGAGTTCGAGCAACGCGCGCAAGGCGCTCGAGGTCGAGCCCCGCGCCCTGAGTTCAAGCACCTGGCCAAGTAGGACGAGCGTGGTGATGACCGCCGCCGCCTCGTAATAGACGCCGACCCGGCCTGAGTGATCGCGGAAGGCGGGCGGGAATATGTTGGGCAGGAGCGTCGCGACGAGACTGAACAGGAATGCGATCGCAACGCCGAAGCCGATCAGCGTAAACATGTTGAGATTACGGGTCTTCAGCGACTGCCACGCGCGCTCGAAGAAAGGCCAGCCGCCCCACAGAACCACTGGTGTGGCGAGCGCCAGCTGCGCCCATTGCGCGCGTCCTGGTTCGATCAGCCGGTCGAAGCTGATCCAGGGCACCATGTCGCTCATCGCGTAAAAGAACAACGGCAGGGTAAAGAGCGCGCTGACCCAGAAGCGGCGGGTCATGTCGACGAGTTCGGGATCGGGGCCATCCTCGAGGCTGATCGTCTCGGGCTCCAGAGCCATTCCGCAGATGGGGCAGCTTCCCGGTCCTACCTGCCGGATTTCGGGATGCATGGGACAGGTGTAGATCGTCCCTTGGGGAACGTCTTCGACCTGCTTGAGATGCGCGCCCGACAGATAGTGCTCCGGGTCGCTGACGAACTTGTCCTTGCACCGTGCCGAACAGAAGTAATGGGTCGCGCCATCGTGCTCGGCGACATGTGCCGCGCCTTCGATCGTCACGCTCATGCCGCAGACGGGGTCGACGGCGGTAGCTTCACCTTGCGCGTGATTTGCGTGGTGGGTGTCGCAACAGCTCATGGATTGCCTCCTCTGCTTCGCATGTGCGTATGACTGAAATCAGGGATAGGACGCGAAAACCTCGCGGCGACCGTTAATCCGCTCGCCCAAGGCCGCCTCCAAAAGGCAGCCTTGAATCGAACGACGAGTCCCAGGTCAAGCTTTGTCCACGAAGCCCAGCGGAGAGTGGGCCTCGTCTGGGGGGTTGATATTAGCGGCCGGGATGAGGTTGCAGCGACCTGGAGCTTCAAGGCGATGATGGCGCACTGGAACCGCAAACATGCACCGGCGGCTTATGTGCCTTCACTGTTCCGCACACCGCCGCCCGGCGCGGCACTTTACGCTGCGTGGTCGATGATGACCCAGCACCCGGCATATCCGTCGCTCGGATAGCGGACTGGCAGATCTCGTCGTACCTGATCGATGCAGCAGCGCCGCCGCGCGGGGCTCAGAAACTTCTCCGTGCAGCCTCCTGCAGGATCAGCTTGTCCAAGGTCAGGTCCGAGATCGCCTGGCGCAGCCGCTGGTTCTCCTTCTCCAGACCCTTCCTCCGCCGCGCCTGATCGGTCTTCAGGCCGCCTTACACCTTGCGCCACCGACGATAGGCCGGTTCGCTGACCGCGATCCGCCGGCACGCCTCAGCCGTCGCCCCTCCCTGCGCCAGCGCAATCTCAACCCCACGCGGCTCGCCGATGATCTCTTCCAGATTGTGCTTCTTGCTCGGGGGCACTCAATGTCCCTCTTATGGTCCGGACCATCATAAGCTTTCGGCCACTCAGCGGCGGGCAGATGAGTATATAAAAGGCGGGGCCCGATCACGCGCAAGCGCGTTAAGGTCTTCGGACTGGTTTGACGGTCGGACCGGTCTTCTGAATGGAGAAGATTATGCGCGCACTGTGTTGGCACGGTAAGGGTGACGTCCGCGTCGACACCGTCGCAGATCCCGAAATCAAGCACCCGCGTGATGCCATCATCAAGGTTACAGCATGCGCCATCTGCGGGTCCGACCTTCACCTGTTCGATGGCTACCAGCCTACGATGGAGGCAGGTGATATCCTCGGCCACGAGAATATGGGCGAGGTCGTGGCGCTCGGTTCTGAAGTGACGAACCTGAAGATCGGCGATCGTGTCGTCGTACCCTTCACGATCAGCTGCGGCGATTGCTGGTTCTGCAAGAAAGGCCTGTTTGCAGCTTGCGACCGGACGAATCCGAACGCCGAGATGGCCGCGAAGGCCATGGGCCATTCGCCCGCAGGGTTGTTCGGCTTCAGCCACATGATGGGCGGCTACTGCGGCGGCCAGGCGGAATATCTGCGCGTGCCGATGGCCGACGTCGGTCCGATCAAAATCCCCGACAACATTACGGATGAGCAGGCGCTGTTTCTATCCGACATATTTCCGACAGGCTACATGGCCGCCGAGAACGCACAGATCGAGCCCGGCGACACCGTCGCGATCTGGGGTTGCGGTCCAGTCGGTCAGTTCGCCATCCGATCGGCCCTGATGATGGGCGCAGGCCGGGTGATCGCGATCGACGAGGTGCCCGAGCGGCTCGCCATGGCCGAGGCGGGCGGCGCCGAGACGATCAACTTCGCCGAGACCGATGTCTATGACGAATTGCAGGCGCGGACCAAGGGACGTGGCCCGGACAGCTGCATCGATGCGGTCGGCTGCGAGGCGGCAGGTCACGGCGCGGCCGACGCGGTGATGGACAAGGTCAAGGCGAGCTTGATGCTCGCCACTGATCGGGTGCATGTGCTGCGCCAGGCCATCATGAATTGTCGCAAGGGAGGAACGGTGTCCGTCCCCGGCGTATATGTCGGCGTGGCCGACAAGCTGCCACTCGGGGCGGCAATGAACAAGGGACTGACGATCAAACTCGGTCAGACCCACGTCCAGCGCTACACCAAGCCGTTGCTGGAGAAGATCGTAGCCGGTGCAATCGATCCCAGTTTCGTAATTACCCACCCGGCAAGCCTCGAGGACGCGCCGGAAATGTACGCCAAGTTTCGGGACAAGGAAGAAGGCGTCATTAAGGTGGTTATGCGCCCGCACGGCTGACGTGCGGATTTGATCTGCCCCCACCGAGCGGACCGATGGGTTTGTTAGTATAATAAGCTCGTCGCCGCCATGTCCGGACGGAGGTGGAGCGAAGCGGAACCGGAGGCGGGAGATGGCGGTGGAGCCATCTCCCGCCTCCGGCGGTCGGCAGGCCAGGCTGCTATAGGGCCCTATAGCCTAGAAAGCCGAGCCGCAGACCGACATGCTCGACGCAACCTAACTCAAGGCCCGCCGCACGCCTTCCAGCCTTGGGGTAAAAAGGGATCTCGGCGCCGAAGCCCAGGCGCCAGCCCTGGTTCGGGGGCGCCAGCACCGGCGCGGGTACCCGGCGGCCTGTAGCGCGCCTTCGTCCTTTTACAGCGACGACCGTCAGGCCCTCCGCGCGGCAGAGCCGCTGGGTCTTCTTGCGGTTGATCGTGATGCCGTCCCGGCGCAGCAGGATGTGCAGCCGTCGATAGCCGAACCCAGACGCTGCTGCACCAGCTCGCTCAAACGCGACCGCAGGTCGACATTATCCGCCCGGTACGAACGGTACCGCATGCTCGTGCGATCCGCTCTGACAACCGCGCCTGCCCGCCGCTCGCTGTTCCCAAACGTCGCCTAGAGATGCGGGACCGCTTGCCGCTTTGCGGAAGGCGTCACCACTTTTTGACAGCAGCTCTTTCAAGCCCGCATCGTCGAGCATGGCATCGCCAGCAGTCGCTTGGAGCCGGGCATTCTCCTAATCGAGCGACCGCAGCCGCTTCGCGTGGTTATCTCCAGGGCGCCGAACTTCGCCTTCCATGCGAAGTAGGTCGCGCTCCGCATGCCTTGCTCGCGGCATAGCTCCGCCACCAAGGCACCCGCATCGGCCCCTCCTTTTGCTCAATCCTGCCGTAAGATGATCAGAACGCGGCCGCGGCCGCGGCCGCCTCTGCCACTGTCTGGTCTTGCTCGCCACTGCCCCCGCTCACGCCTACTGCCCCAACGACCTGGCCGTCCTGGCGGAGGGGGATGCCGCCGGCGAAGATCCTCACCCGGCCATGGTTGGAGCCGTGAATGCCGTAGAACTGCTCGCCGGGCTGAGCGTTCTCGCCCAGGTCCTTGGTCGAGATGTCGAAGACGCGCGCCGTAAAGGCCTTGCTGATGAAAGATTTATAAGCGGCCTGAGAAACTCGCTCAGGGCTGAAGCATGACCTCGACGCAGCCGGTATGTCAATCGGCCCTGAAGATGGGCTTGGCGGGGGAACTATGTAGCTCAGCGTCACAATCCCGGCCGCGATCAATCCTACGCGCCAATTTCAGACGCCAGAGCGAAGGCTGCCCAATAGGCTCCAGCAGAGACGCCGAATTTAATGGTTGTGCGCCTGAGGTAAACGTCAGGCGCGGATCTGGCACCCCCTTGCGGTGGCATAGAGCAACGCATCAAACATCACGTCGCGGGCGCCGCTGCTTCGCTGAGATAGACCAGGACGGCGACCTTGCTTTTCCGCGTCACCGCCGGGATGTTCAACGAGCGGCCGCGCACGAAATGGCGCGATGTTGACAGCGGCAAGAAAGCCGATGCTTAACAGACTTAGCCGTGATGAGTTTTTCCACAAAGCTTGCCGGTGAAATGGCTGGGAACCCAATCAAGGCCAATCAGGATCACACTAGGAGCGTAGGCTGCATATTCCGGTGCCAGCTCAAGTACGCCGCTGCAAGATCGCCGTCAGGCGGCTTTGGTGCGTGGAGTTCGGCAACCGGAAGGGTGATGGCAATTGCCATCACCGCGTCCATGAACGCCTCAAGACGATCCCGATTTGCGTTTGGCTCCTTCGAGAGATGATATCGTCATCTGACGCTAGAGCATTTCAAGTGGCCGACGGTTGCCTGGCCTGGGAAATGCCCCGTCGAGCGTCGCAAGCTGGGCGTCGGAAAGAACGATATCGGCGGCCGCCCGGTTCTCCCGTACATGCGCGACTGAACTCGCTTTCGGGATGGCGATGAGACCGTCGCGCCGCAAGGTCCACGCAAGTGCGACCTGCACAGGGGTTGCGCCAACCTCGGCTGCAATTTTTTCGAGGGCGGGATGGCTTGAGAGGCGTCCCTGCTCGACTGGACTATACGCCATAACCGGTATGTTATGTTCGGCGAGCCACGGCAGCAGGTCCAATTCCGGGCCGCGCCGGACGAGATTGTAGAGGATCTGATCGGTCACGCAGCCTTCCCCGCCCGCAGCGACAAGCTCTTCCATATCGTCGGTATCGAGATTGCTGACACCCCAGTGCCGGATCTTTCCTGCCGATTTGAGCGCCTCCATTGCCTCCACTGTCTCAGCGAGCGGCACCGATCCCCGCCAGTGGAGAAGGTAGAGGTCGAGCCGGTCGGTGCCGAGCCGCTTCAGGCTCGCCTCGCACGCGCGGGCAAGGCGGGAGCGCGATGCGTTCTGTGGATACGCCTTGCTGACGATGAACAACTGGTCGCGAACGCTGCCCAGCGCCTCGGATATCAGCGTTTCCGCCGCACCGTCGCCATACATTTCGGCGGTATCGATGAGCGTCATGCCCAGTTCGGCACCGGCGCGTAGCGCGGCGATCTCATCGGATCGGCGCTCGGGACGTTCGCCCATCTTCCAGGTGCCTTGACCCATTGAAGGAACCACTTCCCCGCCGGGCAATGTCACGTGTTTCATATGCTTTCGTCCTATGAGATGAGTTCGACGGATCGGTCGCCGGAGGCGGATTGGCAGATGACCACCTTGTAACGATCATACCGCAGCCGGCCATCGATCGAGTGCCATTCTGGCGATGGAGAGCAGTTCGTTGATGGTAGCGCCGTCGCGCGCCTGAACGGACATGCCTTCCATGACCGTATTGAAGAATTTGCCCAGCGTGGCCGGATCGGCATTGGCCGCAAGCTCGCCCTGCACGGCGCCGCGATGCAGACGCTCGATCAGGAGGGCCTCCGCCGCGATACGCTTGTCGCGCAGCAGGCATTCGATGGCGGCGGACGCCGGCGAAACGGCTGCCGCTGCCGAATACATGAAGCAGCCGGCCGGCGTTCCAGGTTCCGAGAATGACGACGCCGCTCGTTCCAGCAGGCCTTTGACGGCCTCGTAGGTGGACAACGCCGGATCGTTGATTGGTGCATAGAGGTGGACGTTGAACGTCGCGGCGTAGCGCTCGATCACTGCCGCAAACAGCCCCGCCTTGTTGCCAAACGCTGCATAGAGACTGGCGGCGGCGACGCCGGTCTCCGCCACCAGATCGGCCATCGATGTCGCCTCGTAGCCGCGCTGCCAGAACAGTCGTACCGCCTTGTCGAGCGCAGCGTCGGTGTCGAACGCACGAGGGCGACCTACGCCGCGCCGGGCTTTCGTCTCTGTCATGTCTGGAACCGATATAGAATGATCGATAAATAATATCTTGAAACTGATGCTCCATTTCCATACAGAACGATCATTCAATAATCAAGGAGTGTCCCATGAGCCGCATCGTCCGTATCCACGAATATGGCGACGCCAGCGTCCTCAGGATTGAAGATGTGGCAGTCCCCGCGCCCGCGCCTGACGAAGTGCAGATTGCGGTCAAGGCGATAGGCATCAACCGCGCCGAGGTGATGTTCCGCGAGCATGCTTACCTTCAGGAAGCCGAGTTCCCCAGCCGCCTCGGCTATGAGGCGGCCGGCACCGTCGTCAGGGTCGGCGCGGACGTGACCGGCTTTGCGGAAGGCGAAGCCGTCAGCGTCATCCCCCCGCTCGATATCGCGCGCTGGGGCACCTATGGCGAGGTCGCCAATGTGCCCGCCCGCCTCGTCGTCAAGCATCCGGCGGCGCTGTCGTTCGAGGAAGCGGCGGCCGTGTGGATGCAGTGTGTCACCGCCTGGGGCGCGCTGGTGGAGCAGGCGAAGCTCGGCGAGGGGGATTTCGTCATCGTCACAGCGGCCTCCAGCAGCGTCGGCCTTGCTGCCTTCCAGATTGCGCGGATGGTCGGCGCGACGGTGATCGCGACGACGCGTACCGGCGCCAAGCGCCAGGCCCTGATCGATGCCGGCGCACATCATGTCGTCGCGACCGGGGAAGAGGATCTGGTAGCGAGGGTGATGGAGATCACCGATGGTCAGGGTGCGCGCGTGGTGCTCGATCCGGTCGGCGGCCCGTCGCTCGAGCCTCTGGCCGCGAGCATGGCGCGCGGCGGCATCCTGCTTGAATATGGCGCGCTCAGCGACGAGCCGACGCCGTTCCCGTTGTTCTCCGTGCTGGGCAAGAGCCTCACGCTCAAGGGGTATCTCTACAGCGAGATCGTTTCGGACGACGCCGCCCTCGATCGCGCCAAGGCGTGGCGGGTCTGGAATCGGGCGCGCTCAAGCCGCGGATCGCGCGCACTTTCCCGCTCGACGCCATCCAGGACGCGCACCGCTTCCTCGAATCGAACGAGCAGATCGGCAAGGTCGTCGTCACGGTCTGACCGGCAAACCGGGGGGAGCGAGCGATGGCTCCCCCCTCCCGTGGACAGGATCGGACTCTCGACGCCCAGGCCGTCGTTGCTTGTGGCGCAGAGTTGAGAGCATGACCGCTCCTCCTCCGCGTGCCGGACCTGTTTCAGGATAACATGGCGGCTGTGCCGGCCCGACCGGGGGCGCATTTGGAGACGGGCCGGGGAACCTCGCCTGATTACACAAGCGCCAGTCTCAGAACCTCAACGAATTTGCGATGACGCAACGGCCTCGCACCAGCAACCAGTTTAACTCAACGAGGGTATCCCAACATGAAATCTCGCGCCGCTGTTGCCTTCGAGGCGGGCAAGCCACTCGAAATCGTCGAGATCGATGTCTCCCCGCCCCGGAAAGACGAAGTCCTCATACGGGTGACGCACACCGGTGTGTGCCACACCGACGCGTACACGCTGGCAGGGAGTGATCCGGAGGGTGTTTTCCCGGTGGTCCTGGGCCACGAGGGCGCGGGCGTCGTTGTCGAGGTCGGTGAAGGCGTCACCAGCGTCGTTCCGGGCGATCACGTCATTCCGCTCTACACCGCCGAGTGCGGCAAGTGCGACTTCTGCGTGTCGGGCAAGACCAACCTGTGCGTCGCTGTCCGCGCAACGCAGGGCAAGGGTTTGATGCCCGATGGGACCACCCGCTTTTCGTACAACGGTCAGCCCCTCTATCATTACATGGGCTGTTCAACCTTCAGCGAATACACTGTCGTCGCCGAGGTCTCGCTCGCCAAGATCAATCCCGAGGCAAACCCCGAACATGTCTGTCTGCTCGGCTGCGGCGTCACTACCGGGATCGGCGCAGTCCACAATACCGCCAAGGTCCAGCCCGGAGACTCGGTCGCCGTGTTCGGCCTTGGCGGCATCGGCCTCGCGGCGATTCAGGGTGCGCGCCAGGCGAAGGCGGGTCGCATCATCGCCATCGACACCAATCCATCCAAGTTCGAACTGGCACGCCAGTTCGGTGCGACCGAGTGCATCAACCCCAAGGACCATGACAAGCCCATCCAGCAAGTGCTGATCGAGATGACGGGCTGGGGCATCGATCATACCTTTGAGTGCATCGGCAACGTCGACGTCATGCGCGCCGCGCTTGAATCAGCGCACCGTGGCTGGGGTCAGTCGATCGTGATTGGCGTTGCCGGCGCGGGCGAGGAAATCTCCACCCGCCCATTCCAGCTCGTCACGGGCCGCGTATGGAAGGGGTCCGCTTTCGGTGGCGTCAAGGGACGGACAGAGCTCCCCGGCATGGTCGAGGACGCGATGCGAGGCGATATCGATCTGGCCCCGTTCGTAACCCACACGATGGGTTTGGAGGAGATCAACGAGGCCTTCGAACTGATGCACGAAGGCAAGTCGATCCGCTCGGTCATTCACTACTGACCCACCGATCCGAAGCGGCGCGAGGCTCGTATCGACAACTCGGGCGTCATCATGGCCCGACCCCGGCCATGATGACGCGCGCTCTGGCAAATGGGCAACGCGTCGAAATGGATTCATCTTTTACCCGACCGTGATGAACCACGGGCCGCACGGGCGTATAGGGCAGGAAGACTGAATTGAAGAGCAAGGATGTACACGCGGCGACGGCGGCCACCGATCATGGGCATACGGGGCCGCCCGCGTGCGTGAAGGTTCGCGGCGCGCGCCAGAATAACCTTAAAAATATTGACGTCGATGTACCGCGCGACGCCTTTGTGGTGTTCACCGGCATATCGGGCTCGGGCAAGTCATCGCTCGCGTTCTGCACCCTTTATGCCGAAGCCCAGCGGCGTTATCTGGAATCGGTTGCGCCCTATGCCCGTCGCCTGATCGACCAGGCCGGCGTGCCGGAGGTCGACGCGATCGACGGTTTGCCGCCTGCGGTCGCGTTGCAGCAGCAGCGCGGCTCGGCCAACGCGCGATCCTCGGTCGGCAGCGTGACGACGCTCTCCAGCCTGGCGCGGATGCTCTATTCGCGCGTCGGGGAATATCCGCGCCATCAACCCATGCTCTATGCGGAGGATTTCTCCCCCAACACGGTCGCGGGGGCCTGCGCGACCTGCCACGGCATCGGCCGCGTATATGACGCGACCGAAGAGACGATGGTTCCTGACGACAGCCTCACCATTCGCGAACGAGCGATCGCCGCCTGGCCGGCCGCCTGGCATGGCCAGAACCTGCGCGATATCCTCGTTTCGCTCGGCTATGACGTCGATACGCCGTGGCGCGACCTGCCGAAAAAGGATCGCGACTGGATCCTCTTCACGGAAGAGGCGCCGACGGTGCCAGTCTATGCGGGCCTGACGCCCGAACAGACCCGAACGGCGCTCAAGCGCGGCATGGAGCCGAGCTACCAGGGCACCTTCACCGGCGCGCGCCGCTATGTGCTGGAGACCTTCGCCAATACGAAAAGCGCGCTGATGAAGAAGCGCGTCTCGCAATATATCATCGGCCGCGATTGCCCGACCTGCGACGGCAAGCGCCTGAAACGTGAAGCCCTGTCGGTCAAATTCGCCGGCCTCGACATTGCCGAGTTCGGCGACCTGACGGTGCTCAAGCTGAAGGACTTGCTGATGCCCGTCGCCCATGGCGCGTATGAGGCGGTCTCCGCCCCCTCAAAGGGCCATGTTCTGGAAAAAGCGGCCCGCGATGCAGCGGTCGAACAACGGGTTGCCGCAGGCGGCTCTGCGCACAAGAGCGCGCACGACGTACGCCGTACGCCCAATCTCTCCGACGAGAAGCGGATCGCCGCCCAACGCCTTGCCAACGAATTGATCGAGCGGCTCGACCCGCTGATCGATCTTGGCCTTGGCTACATTTCGCTCGACCGCAGCACGCCGACGCTCTCCTCCGGAGAGCTGCAGCGCTTGCGGCTTGCCACGCAATTGTCGTCACAGCTTTTCGGCGTGGTCTATGTGCTTGACGAGCCTTCGGCAGGGTTGCACCCGGCAGATGGCGAAGCCTTGCTCACCATCCTCGAGCGTCTCAAGGCGGCGGGCAACTCCCTGTTCGTCGTCGAACATGATCTCGACGTGATCCGCCGCGCGGAATGGCTCGTCGATGTCGGGCCAGGCGCCGGTAAAAAGGGCGGTGAAGTCCTCTACAGCGGGCCGATAGAGGGGCTCGCCGACGTCGAGACTTCGATCACCCGCCGCTACCTGTTCGCAGAGCCGCTCCGCAGTGCGCGCACACCGCGCGATCCCAGGGCATGGCTACGCCTGGAAGGGATCAGGCGGAACAATCTCCATGGTCTCGACGTCGAGTTTCCCATCGGCTGCTTCACCGCTGTCACCGGCGTTTCGGGATCGGGCAAATCCAGTCTTGTCAGTCAGGCGCTGCCCGAACTCGTGACGGAACACCTCGGCGGCTCCCCTGTGGCCGAGGAGGAGGATATCGATCCGCTGCTCGATGTTGCGCAGAACGACACTGAGGGACGCATTGTCGCAGGCATGGAGCATGTCCGCAGGCTGGTGCGGGTCGATCAGAAACCGATCGGCCGCACGCCGCGCTCGAACCTGTCCACCTACAGCGGCATGTTCGACCATGTGCGACGAATCTTCGCTGATACGCCACTCGCCCGCCGGCGGCGCTACAGCCCGGGAAGGTTCTCGTTCAACGTCGCGCAAGGCCGCTGCCCTGTGTGCGAGGGCGAGGGATACGTCATGGTGGAGCTGCTGTTCCTGCCGAGCGTTTTTGCCCCGTGCTCGACCTGTCATGGCTCTCGCTACAACCCGCAAACGCTCGAAGTCGAATGGAACGGGCGCAATATCGCCCAGGTGCTCGAACTGACGGTCGACGATGCGTGCCATTTCTTCGCTGGCGAGGCATCGGTGATGCGCTCCCTCGACGTGTTGCGGGAGATCGGTCTCGGCTATCTGAGGCTTGGTCAGCCGGCGACCGAGCTGTCCGGCGGGGAGGCGCAGCGCATCAAGCTGGCGACTGAACTGCAACGCGCTCAACGCGGCAACACGATCTACATCCTCGACGAGCCGACTTCGGGGCTTCACCCCTCCGATGGCGACCGGCTGATGCAACACCTGCAGGGCCTCGTAGACGCCGGCAATACCGTCGTAGTTGTCGAACATGACATGCGCGCCATCGCACAGGTGGACTGGATCATCGACCTGGGACCGGGGGCCGGTGAAGATGGGGGCCGTATCGTTGCCAGCGGCGTCCCTGGCGTCGTTGCGGAAGCGGAAGGCAGTCTCACCGCCCGCTATCTCAAGGCGGCGCTATAGGTCGCAAATCTGGCCGAACGCACGTTCGATCAGGTGCCTCTCAACCACACGCTGGATTGGGTCGGATCTGGAAGCGGGAGCCGGCGATGTGTCACCGCGGTTGACGCGGCTCAGGGTTTGAGTGCCCGTCGGATGCGCCGTGTTCGTGTCATACGCGGCGTGGCGGACGGCCAATCGCTGACCATCCGCCACGCTTAGTTTGTGAGGGCCTTCTCCAGGGAGAGGGCCCTCACACGGTTCGTCGAAACGCCCCATCTTAATTCCCTGCTGCGATTTCCTCGACGAGCTTGGCACAGAAGGCGGGCAGATCATCAGGATCGCGGCTGGTAACAAGGCCGTTGTCGACCACGACTTCCTCATTGGTCCAGGCACCGCCGGCGTTCTCGATATCGACCTTCAACGTCGGGTAGGACGTCAAGGTACGACCCTCAAGCACGCCCGCCTCGATCAATGTCCAGGGTGCATGGCATATCGCCGCAACGGGTTTCTTCTGGTCGAAGAAAGCCCGGATGAAACCGATTGCCTCGTCGCTGCCGCGCAGCTTGTCGGCACCGACAGTCCCTCCGGGCACAACAAGTCCGTCGAAATCGTCGGCTTTCACCTCCGAAAACGTCTTGTCGATCGTATAGCTGCCGCCCTCGTCAAGATCGCTATTGACTGTGCGAGCCTTGCCCGATTCAAAACTGATCACGGTCACTTTGCCACCCGCGTCCTCGACAGCTTGCTTGGGCTTCGAGAATTCCGGTTCTTCCGTCCCGCGGGGTGCGATCAGAATGGCAACGGATTTGCCTTCTAAAGTCATGATCTGTTTCCTGTTCCGTCGAAGACCAAGGTCAGGTGCCCGGTTTGAGCACGACCTTCGTCCAACCAGCATCGCGCGCGTCGAAATGCTTGTAGGCGTCTGGAGCCTGATCAAGCGGCAGTCGGTGCGAGATGATCTGGGCAGGATTGGCCCGGCCTTGCTCGATAAGCTTCATCAGTCGCCGGTTGTAGTGCTTCACATTGCACTGGCCGGTGCCGATCTTCTGGCCCTTGAACCAGAAGTTGCCGAAGTCGAACGCCATCTTGCCTTCCTTCTGGAGATCGTCCGGCGCGTTCGGGTCTTCCGGAATGAACACGCCGACCACGCCGATTCCGCCGGTGGCCTTCGTGCTTTTGACGAGGCAGTTCATCGTGTAATTGCTGCGCTCCTTGCCGTGGCGATCGCAACACTGATACCCGACCGCCTCGACCCCCCGGTCGGTCCCGAGGCCGCCGGTGGCGTCAAGAATCTGCTGGGCGGGATCGCCCTTGCGCATGTCGATCGGGATGGCGCCCATCGCCTCGGCCAGTTTCAGACGGTCATCGTGAGAATCGACCACGAAGATCTGAGAGGCACCACGAATTTCGGCTGAGTGCGCGGCCATCAAACCGACCGGACCGGCGCCGTAGATCGCGATGCTTTCGCCAGGCAGGAAACCGGACAGTTCGACGCCATGCCAACCCGTCGGGAAGATGTCGGAGAGCATGACATAGTCATCCTCCTTCTCCTCGGCGTCCTCAGGCAGCTTTAGACAATTGAAGTCCGCATAAGGAACGCGCATCAATTCGGCCTGACCACCTTGCCACGGACCCATCTCGGCAAAGCCATACGCTGCGCCGGCCGTGCCAGGGTTGGTCGTGAGGCAAAAACCCGTCAAGCCGCGTTCGCAATTTTCGCAGAAACCGCAACCGACGTTGAACGGCATGCACACGCGATCGCCCTTCTTGATACGATCCACGGCAGAGCCGACTTCGATGACCTCGCCAAGGTTTTCGTGCCCGAAGACCTTGCCCTTCTCGAAACTGGTACGGCCTTCATACATGTGGAGGTCCGACCCGCAGATATTGGTCGTGGTCAGCCGGATGATAACATCGGTCTGCTTTTCGATCTTTGGATCGTCGATGGTATTGACAGAAACATCTTTGGGCCCGTTGTACACGACAGCTTTCACGGATCTTTTCCTTTCGCAGCTCTTCTCAACGCGTCATCAGATCGAGAGCGTGGCCATGATCCTGCTCATCGCAGCGGCGGAGGACATGGCACCTTTCAAGTGATCGCAATTTACTCAAACTTCGGCCAACAGAGAGGTTCCTTCGCGTCAGGGCCATCCTGAAATGGATTCAGGTGGGCTTTCTGAATGACTGGGCCAGAACGGCCGAATAACGTACTAAACGGAGACGACCCGCAACGAACGCGAGGCGCGCCCGCCGCCGGTCGACTGGGCCGGCGCCGCCGCGTTCGGCACCGCGCCCCAAGGTTCAGCCGCGCGCTAACGCCTGCGCCGCCGCCTCGGCCACGTCCTGATCCTGCTTGCCGGTGCCGCCTGACACGCCTACCGCGCCGATCACCCTCTCGCCCAGTTTGATCGGCACGCCCCCGGCGAAGATCATCACCTTGCCGTCGTTGGAGGCATGGATGCCGTAGAAGTCGGCGCCCGGCTGGGAGAGCTTCGCCAGCGCCTTGGTCTCGACGTCGAATGCGCGCGCCGTCCACGCCTTGTCGATCGCGATGTCAACGCTGCCGCGCCACGCATCGTCCATCCGCGCAAAAGCTAGGAGGCTGCCGCCCGCGTCCACCACCGCGATGTTCATCGGGTTGCCGATCCGCTCGGCCTCCGCGATCCCCGCATCGATGATCGTCCGCGCGTCGTTCAGGTCAAGTGTCTGGATTGTCTGCATAGGGTGTCTCCGCGGCCAGTTTGGGAAAACCGCTCGATGCACGCCGCCGCACCCGGGCTCCCCCTACCCAGGCGATGAGAGCGACGCGCTAGGGTGCCGATCGCTCCGCTATTTCGCGGCGAGCAGGGTGAACTTGTGAATCTGCGGCGGTTCGGAAAACAGTTCGTCCGCCTTCTCCATCAGTGCGGCGGCAACCTTGCCGTCAAGATGGGCCTGCCGATCCTCCTCGGTGTCGAACGTATCGAAGATCGCGTACGCACCGGGACCTTCCTCGATCGCATACCAGGTCAGAGTGCCCGGTTCCGCTTGAACGAGCGGCAATGCCGAGGTGAGGAAATCGGCGACATCGCGCTCTTTTCCCGGCTTGGCCTTCAGGGGTACATACAGGGCAAGTTTGCTCATAATCGATTCCCCAAGTGAAACGGACAGATATTGTTCGGCAAAATAACGGACGAGCGGGCCCGTACGTTCCCCATGAGGCGGAGCACACGCGGCCCCGCCTCCGCGTCGAAATCAGAACTCCTGTGCGGTCGGCCGTATGACGATCGCGTTGATGTCGACGTCATCAGGCTGTTCGACAGCGAACGCGATGGCACGCGCCACCGATGCCGCCGGGATGGCCTGCTTGTAGAAGTCCAGGACCGTCTCGGCAGCCGTGCCGGATGTCGTGAACTTCAAATCGCTTTCGACAGCTCCAGGCTCGATGGACGTGACCCGGACCTTTTCCCCCACCTCGTGGCGCAAGCCCTCGCTGATCGCGCTGACGGCGAACTTGGTGCCGGAGTAGACCGTGCCGCCCGGTGCGAAGACCTTGATGCCCGCAACCGAGCTCAAGTTGATGATGTGACCGCTGCCCTGCTCGAGAAAACCGGGAAGGGCCGCGGCGATGCCGTAGAGCGTACCCTTCAGGTTGACGTCGATCATCTGGTCCCACTCGTCGGTGTTGACCTCGGCCATCGGACGGATCGGCATCAGCCCGGCGTTGTTGATCAGCACGTCGAGGCGGCCGAAGTCGGCAATGATTGCGGCGACGACGGACTGGACCGCCGATTTGTCGGTCACGTCCAGCGCGTAGCTACGTGCCGTGCCGCCATTTGCGGCGATGTCCGCGACGACCTCGTCGAGCCTGTCCTTGCGCCGCGCGGCGATGGCCACCTTGGCGCCGCGTTCCGCGAGAAGACGCGCGGTTTCCGCGCCGATGCCGGTGCTGCCGCCGGTTATGAGAACGACCTTGCCTTCGATACCCTTGGTCATGACTGTATTCCTTCAAGTCCGTTGTTGATTTTTCGCCGGATCGCGGCCCCGCGCGGGCCTGCCCGGCCTGATGGGGTCACCGCGAACGCAGCAGGACGGGCCCGGCGCCCACCTGGATGCGGAGCAGCTCGTAGGGCTTCCGGCGCAGGTCTCGCCCGCCGTGGAAGCCGGGCTGGCGGTGGAGCTGGTTGGCGGTGAAGTAGAGATAGCCGTCGGTGCCGATCGACAGCGTGTCGGGCCAGCTGATGCGCGGGTCGCTGACCACCGTCGTCCAGCGGCCTTGTTCGAGCACGCGGATCGCGTTGTTCTCGTAATCGCCGGCGAACACGCGGCCCTTGTCGTCCTCGGCAATCCCGTCCGAGGCGCCTTTGCGCCCCAGGCTGCGGACCGCGTGGGCCAGTTCCTCTTCGGACACCGAAGGGTCGCGCAGCATGGCCGTAGGGACCGCGTGCAGCGTGCGGCCCGACAGTGGACCGTAATACAGCAAGCTGCCATCGGCGCTGAGCGCAATCGCGTCGCTTGCGATCGTGACCGGCGTCGTGGGGCCGTCAGCCGGGCGGTTCATGAGCACCGCGCCGTCGACAACCGGGGTGAAGCCGGGCTCGGGGTTGGTCGTCGCATGGTTCGACAGGCGCCGGATCGCACGCCCGCTGGCGATATCGACGACGATGATGCCACCGACGCCGGCGTTGCTGCTGTCGGTGATATAGGCGACGCCCTCGGCGCCCTGACGCAGATCGAAACGCACGTCGTTGAGGTAGGTCGTGGGCAGCACCACGCTGGGCGGTAGGACGATGGTCTTCACCACCCGGTTGGTCGCAAGATCGATCGCCACCAACTTTGCCCCGCCGGCCTGCGGCTGCGAGAATTTGGGCGCGGCCGTGTCGAGCACCCACAGGCGGTTGGCGCCGTCGGCCACCACGCTCTGCACCGAGATGAAATGCCCCGCCGGGTCGGCCGGATCGGGCTGGTTGGTCGCGGCATCGGGATAGGGCACCGCCTTGCCGTCGACCAGCTCGGCCACCGTGAACGGGGCGTTGTCGCCCCATTGCGGGAAGTTGACGAAGATGCGCCCGTTGGGGGCGACGGTCACGCCCGTCGGCATCGCGCCATCGAAGGTAGCGACCTGTTCGATCTGGGGCGCGGATGCACCCTCGCGGGTCGTCGCGCAGGCGGCGAGCGAGAGGGCAGCGCCAGCGGCCAGAAGCAGTTTGACGGAGTTTCTCATGGTGTCATTTCCTTGAGGACGCGGCCCGCTTCGGGGGGCTCGGACCGGAGGTATTGCGGCGGCACCTTGACCGATGCGCCAAGCGCAGTGGCGGCGTGCCAGGGCCAGCGCGGATCCCACAGCGCAGCGCGGGCTATCGCTATGGCGTCGGCATGCCCGTCTTCGAGGATGCGCTCCGCCTGCTGTGGATCGGTAATCATTCCGACCGCCACGACAGGCATGGCGACCGCGTCCTTGACCGTCCGGGCCAGCGGCACCTGATAGCCGGCGCCGACAGGGATCTGCTGGCGCGGGTCGAGGCCGCCGCTGGAGACGTGGATCGCCGCGCAACCGCGCCGCTCCAGCTCCTGTGCAAACCTTGCGGTCTCCTCCGCCGTCCAGCCGCCTTCGACCCAGTCGGTCCCGGAAACGCGAACGGTCACCGGGCGGTCGGCGGGAAAAGCCTCGCGCACGGCATCGAACACTTCGATCGGGAACCGCATCCGGTTGTCGAGGCTGCCCCCGTATGCATCGGCGCGCCGGTTGGAGATCGGCGAAAGAAACTCGTGGAGCAGATAGCCGTGCGCGGCGTGGATCTGGACGGCATCGAGGCCCAGCCTCCCGGCGCGCCGGGCGGCATCCGCGAACGCCTCCCGGATGTGGGCAAGCCCCGCCGTGTCCACTTCGACAGGAACACGGTCGTCCGGCGCGAAGGGAACGGCGCTCGGTGCCACGGTTTGCCAGCCGTTCTCCGCATCCGGGGCGATCTGGGCACCGCCGTGCCACGGCTTGGCGCAGCTCGCCTTGCCGCCGGCATGGGCCAGCTGGATGATCAGCGGCATGTCCGACCAACGGCGCACACTTTCGAGCACGCTTCGCATCGCCGCTTCGGTACGGTCATCGTAGAGGCCGATGTCACCATAGGTGATGCGCCCTTCCGGGCTTACAGCAGTCGCCTCTATCGTCAGCGCGCCCGCGCCCGAGAGCGCCAACTGGCCGAGATGCATCTGGTGCCAGTCGGTCATCGCGCCGTCGACTGCCGAATACTGGCACATCGGCGCGATGACGATGCGGTTGGCGAGCCGCAGCCCGCCAACCTCAATCGGTTCGAACAATTTCGCCATCACCATTCGCCCGTGTTGGGCATGGAAACCCAGGGTTCGGCGGGGGCCTTGTGTTCCCCGTTCTGAAGCAGTTCGATCGAGATCCCTTCCGGCGAGCGGACGAATGCCATGTATCCGTCGCGCGGGGGGCGATTGATCGTCACACCGCCCGCCTGCAGCCGCGCGCACGTCTCGTAGATGTCGTCGACCCCGTAGGCGAGGTGGCCGAAGTTTCGGCCCCCCGTGTATGTCTCGGCAGCGCTACCATCCTCGGGCGGCCAGTTGTACGTCAGCTCGACCTCGGCTTCGCCCTGCTCGCCGCCGCCGCGGAAATCCTCGTCGGCGGCCAGGTAGATCAGCGTGTAACGTCCGGCCTGGTTCTCCATGCGCCGGGTCTCCTTGAGACCCAGCAGCGTGAAGAACCGGATCGCCGCCTCGGGATTGGCGACGCGCAGCATGGTGTGAAGATAGCGCATGATCAGGCGACCTTGTCCTTGAGGGCTTCCATCACGAGCTCGGCGGTGCGGGTAGCGCTGGCGGGGTTCTGGCCGGTCACCAGATTGCCGTCGCGCAGGGCGAAGGGGGCAAAATCCGGTCCGCCCTCGTGCCTGCCGCCGAGTTCCTTGAGGCGCGTTTCGAGCAGGAACGGCACCGCCTGATCGAGGCCGACCGCGCGCTCCTCGCTGTCGGTGAAGCCCGCGACACGGCGACCGGCGACGAAGGGCGTGCCATCGGTCTTCTTCGCCGAGACCAGCCCTGCCGGTCCGTGGCAGACGGCGGCGACGACCTTGCCTGCGCGGTCGAAGCGTTCGACCAGGCGGGCCAGTTCGTCACTGCCGGGGTAATCGAACATGGTGCCGTGGCCGCCCGGTAGGAACAACGCGTCGTAGCCGGCGGGATCGATGCTGGTGAATACCGGCGTGCCGGCAACCTCGGCTTTCAGAGCCTCGTCCTTCAGATAGCGCTCGACCGAAGCGTCGTTCTCGCCGTCGGCGTTAACGCTGCGCTGGTCGACGGGGATGGCGCCGCCCTTGATCGAGGCCAGCGTCACCTCGGCGCCCGCATCGCGGAAGACATAATACGGGGTGGTAAGTTCCTCGAGCCAGACACCCGTCGGTTCGGTGCCGGGAGTCATGCGGTCGGCGGACGTGGCCACCAT
Organism: uncultured Sphingopyxis sp.; assembly: GCA_936933955.1. GTDB lineage: Bacteria > Pseudomonadota > Alphaproteobacteria > Sphingomonadales > Sphingomonadaceae > Sphingopyxis. Next base: position 28,850 of record CAKZIN010000056.1, read on the forward strand.
GAGAATGCGGGTCATCGTCCGGTATCCCTTTCCATTGATGTCGGGGACACGAGCAAATGCACTCGGCGCAGCCGCACGCGCCACAAAGGCAGCGGTGGGGCCTTCAGCAGTTGGCGGCGATTTTGCATTCGATCGTTCCTTTCGGCGGCTTAGATACCCAGGGAACGGCATCATGAAATCCAGCGGGAATGGCGGGCGGTCATAAATCCGCTTATGGAACCGCAATGTCCCTCTTGCAGTTGCGCACCTTCGTCGAAGTCCACCGCCGTCGTTCACTGAGCGAGGCAGCACGGGCGATCGGCATCACCCAGCCTGCGGCGTCGCAGCACATCGCATCGCTCGAGGCGCAATTGGGCCGTTCGTTGTTCGATCGCCATTCGCGGGGTGTTCGACCGACCGCGATGGCGGACGACCTCGCGGCTTCGATAGGGAGCAGTCTCGACACGGCGGAATCGGCGCTGGCCAGCGCGCGGGCCCGCTCGTCCCGCATTTCCGGCACGGTCCACATCGCCGCGCCGTCCGACCTGCTGGGAGAAATGATCACGCCCTGGCTGGCGCCGCTGCTGGATGCGGGGCTGGACCTGCGCCTGCGTATCGGCGGGCGCGAGGCGCTCTACGCCATGCTGCTCGAGGACAAGGTGCACCTGGCCGTCACCGCCTCGCAACCCAAAGATCCGCGGCTGGCCTTCCATGCGCTGGGCGAAGAGCACCTGCGCGCCGTCGCCTCGCCCGCCGTGGCAGCGCGGATTACCAATTTGCCGCTGGGCGAAGGGCTCAACCGGACGGCCCACCTCGCCTACGACCTCGACCGGCCGCTGCTACGAACCTGGCTTGAGGCAAACCAGATCGAGCTGACGAGCCAGCCCGCCTTGACCGCGCCCGATTTGAGAGTGTTGCGATCGGGATTGTACGCGGGCCTCGGCTGGACGGTGCTGCCCGGCTATCTCATCCGCAGCGAGCGCGCTGACTGCAAGCTGATCGAGATACCCGCGCCGATCACGGTGCCGCGCAACGCTTACTACCTCGTCTGGGCACGCTCATCGCTGCGCCACCCGCGCGTCGCCATGGCGCGCGACGCCCTGATCGCCGCACTCCGAATATGAATGTGACGACGCCCACTGGGCCGTATACAGCCGGTCCGCTTCTCGCTGCCAAGCTGAGATAGCGGACGTAGGATTGAGCGTCGCACGAAGGCCAATTGCCGTTCGGCCCCACGAAGCCTGGTCGCCTGTCGGCCACTGGCTCGGCGAACCCCCCTGTATGATCCTCCGTGAGGACGTGAGGTGAGTCGAGGCATGAAGAAAACTGTGAAGCCATGCGAGAACAGCGGCTCCGCGCAGGCGCAAGACGCCTGGCGAATTGCACGAAGTCATGTCGCCTCACTCGTCGGTCACCTCCCGTTGGTCAGGCTCCTCACCGCGTCGATAGCGCGGTTTGGGCTGCGGCATGATCCAATAGGCTGTGGCGGCGAAGCTGAGGGCAAGACCGACCCGGGGCGCAACCAGTGTGATGAGCGCCGCTAGCGCCAGGACCCCCGCTCCCGTGACGTATCGCCGCGTCATCTGGCTGACGTAGTCAGGCGCGAGGCGGTGATCGATCAGCCGTTGGTGGCGGCTCGCGTAGAGCCATTTCATAATCCAGAACAAAGACGGAAGTAGCAGCGAGGCGGCGAGGATCGCACTTGCCTCGGCCTCCCCCGGACCGCCGACGTGAAAAGCCCAAAGCCCTGCGGGATTGGGCAAGGCTATAATGCCGAACAAAAAGCCAAGGTTGAAAAGACTGAAGAGATGGTCGCTCTTGGCGTATAGACGGCCACTATAATGGTGCTGAAGCCAATAGATGCCGATACCGAGGAAGCTGACGAGCAGTGCTAGGTATTCCCGCCACTGTTCCGCGACCGCTCGTGCAGCATCTGCGGCTGCGGGCGGGCCGTTAGGACTTCCCGGCGGCTTGATCTCGACGAACAGCAACGTAAGCGCGATCGCAAAGACTGCGTCAGTGAAACCTTCGAAGCGCGTCAATCCGCGCACTGCACCCTGCGTTGAAGCCACAGCCTGTCCCTTTCTAATTTTCAGCTTGCAGCTTCCGGCGTGCGCTGAAGCTGCTCAGTAGCCGGCAATGAGTGTGCTTGCGGCATGCCCCGCCCGAGCGCCAGATCAAGTCGTATCCCAAAAGCAGCTTGGCTCGAAGCGGTCCGCATCGGCCGGATCAACGTGATCCGGTAGAGGATCGGTGCGATCGACGAAGAACCATCAAAACCGCATTGGGCTTCTCGAGCATATGCTGCTCGCCGAACTCGCGAACGACCAGCATTCGGTTGCCGAGTTGGCGACGTTGGCGAATTTGCCGTCGCGGATGATTGTCGAAGCGCTGATCGCATTGCTTCGCGCCAACTGGATTGAAGTTCGTGCCGACAATAGGGGCACCCGCTTCTCGGCAACCCCTGTCGGACGCAAGCGGGTCGGCGAGGACGATCTTCCCGCCCGGACCAGCCGTGACATACGCTGGACGTCGCTCTGCTTCGACGGCAACACCGGAGCGTGGCTGCGCTCCGATGATTTGAAGCTCGTGTATCACGAAGACCTGCCGGCTGACGCGGATCTCCTGCCCGGGCTCTACCAGACCTACGACATCCGCGACGGCGCAGTGCGTGCCCTCCTGCCGCTCGATATCGACGAAGCGCTCGAGCCCGAAGGGCCCGCACCGCGAAACGCGTCGCGTCCTTATGCTCGGTTCAGCATCGGCGACGGGGAGATCGACGGGCTACCCGCCAGCGCCCCGCCCCGGCTGCGCGAATTGATACAATCGGAAGCCGCCAAGCGCGGGCACGTCGCGCGCCATTTGTCGAGCGCTCAAGAGCCCGCGCATGATGCCGGCGTCTTCCGGGATACCTTCAGCGCCGAAGACCTGATCGTGGGAGGGGCTGCGCATCTTTCCGCCATCCAGGCCGCGCTTGCCGAAGCCCATACTGCGTGCGTAATCCACTCCTGCTTCGTGCATCCCGAGACGGTGCGAAGACTGCTGCCGGACCTTGCGAAGGCGGCGAAGCGCCAGGTCCGTGTCGAGCTGCTGTGGGGGCTTAGGCGAGATGCGGAAGACGAGGGGACGCCGCCGCCGGTTTCGGATGCCGACGTCGTCCTCGACAGCCTGTCGCCCCAGCTTCGGAAGCGCATCCGCATGGCTCGGGTGAGCTCCGATTCCCATGGCAAGCTGATCCTGTGGGACCGCAAGGACGGCGGTTGGAACAGCTTGCTTGGCAGCTGCAACTGGTTGTCGAGCTGGTACGACGCGGTCGATGTTTCGCTCGTCTCGCGCAGCCCGGGATTGGCGGTGCGCCTGATGAGCTGGTTGCTCGAGACGCAACTGCCTTCGATCGGGGGCTGGTCCGCTCAGACACGGCGGCTCAACGCATATTTGGGGGACGCGCGCTCGTATTCATCGCGCAACGGTGAGGCAGGCGAGCATATCGTCAAGCTTCTGATCGACGAGGATCATTTCGCGGCGCTACGCACGGCGCGCGACCAGGCGCGGCAGGATATCGTCCTCGGCTGCGACCTGTTTGGAAGCGCCGCCGAGACCACAACGATGGTTCCGATGCAACGAGC
>CAKZIN010000057.1 GCA_936933955.1 uncultured Sphingopyxis sp.
ACGTGCCCAGGGGGATGCTGGACATCACCCTGTACCGCGACGACCTGTCGGAAGTCGCGCACCAGCCGATCATCCGCGAAACGCGCGTGCCGTTCGATATCGCGCACCGCCGCGTGATTCTGGTGGACGATGTGCTGTTTACGGGCCGCACCGTGCGCGCGGCGCTGGACGCCCTGATCGACCTGGGCCGCCCGGAAGGCATTCAGCTGGCCGTGCTGATCGACCGGGGGCACCGGGAACTGCCCATTCGCGCCGATTACGTGGGCAAGAACCTGCCGACCGCCAGGCAGGAAATCGTGAAGGTGAAGCTGAAAGAAAGCGACGGAATCGACATCGTGGAGCTGCACGAGATGGAGTTCCTGCGTTGAGTGCAGCGTTAAGTTCCACTGCCGACGCGGCGCAGCCCCGGCACCTGCTGGACTTTCAGGACTGGACGCCGGAGCGCCTGAGCGCCCTGCTAAATGGAGCCGACACCATGACCCAGGTGCTGGACCGCCCCGTCAAGAAGGTGCCCGCTCTGCAAGGCGTGACGGTCTGCACCGCGTTTTTCGAGAACAGCACCCGCACCCGCACCAGTTTTGAACTCGCGGCGCGGCGCATGAGTGCCGACGTGCTGGGCTTTGCCGCCGGGGCGAGCAGCCTCAGCAAGGGCGAGAGCCTGCGCGACACGGTCGAGACCCTGACCGCGTACAAGGTGGATGCCTATATCGTGCGGCACCACGCGGCGGGCGCAGCGCATCTGGTGGCGCGTTACAGCGGCAAGCCGGTCATCAATGCCGGAGACGGCAGGCGGGCGCACCCCACGCAGGCGCTGCTCGACGCGCTGCTCCCCGCGCTCGACGGCCACGGCGCGCTGGCGGACGAACTCACCCGCGCGCTGGTCGAGGCGCCACCAACCGAAGCGTCGAACGGCGGCTATATCGCCGCGGGCTACGACGCCGCATTGGACGCGCTGCGCGACACCGCGGCGGGCGGGCGGCGGGAGATTGCGGCGCTGGAGGCGCGCTATCGCGAGGCGACCGGCATTGCTGCGCTCAAGGTGCGGCACAATGCGGTGCTCGGCTATCATGTCGAGGTCAGCGCGACCAAGGCCGACGCGCTGATGCGTCCCGATTCGGGCTTTACCCACCGCCAGACGCTGGCGGGGGCGGTGCGCTTCAACACGCCCGAGCTCGCCGAGCTGGCGAGCCGGGTGGTGTCCGCAGGCAGCCACGCGCTCGCTGCCGAAGCCGCGCATTTCGAAACGCTGGCTGATGCGGTGAAGGGCCGCGCCGCGGCCATCGCCGCCTGCGCCGACGCGATTGCGAGGCTCGACGTCGCCGCCTCCCACGCGGTGCGCGCGCACGAGGGGGGCTGGTGCGCGCCCGACCTCGCCGACACCCCCTGCCTCGAGATTGACGGCGGGCGGCACCCGGTGGTGGAAGCGGCACTGGCGTCGCGGAGTGAACGCTTCGTGCCCAACGACTGCGCGCTCGGCCCGAGCGATCGGCTGTGGTTGATCACCGGGCCGAATATGGGCGGCAAATCGACCTTTCTGCGCCAGACCGCGCTGATCGTGCTGCTGGCACAGGCGGGGAGCTTCGTGCCCGCGAGCCGCGCGAAGATCGGCCTCGTCGACCGGCTGTTCAGCCGCGTCGGAGCGAGCGACAATCTCGCTCGCGGGCGCTCCACCTTCATGGTCGAGATGGTCGAAACCGCCGCGATCCTGACCCAAGCGACCGAGCGCAGCCTGGTGGTGCTCGACGAGATCGGGCGCGGCACATCGACCTATGACGGGCTCGCGCTCGCCTGGGCGGTGGTCGAGGCGGTGCACGAGGCGAACCGCTGCCGCTGCCTGTTCGCGACGCATTACCACGAGCTGACGCGGCTCGCGGAGAAGCTCGACGCGCTGTCGCTGCATCACGTCCGCGCGCGCGAATGGAAGGGCGAGCTGGTGCTGCTGCACGAGCTGGGCGAAGGCCCCGCCGACCGCAGCTACGGCCTCGCGGTGGCGCGGCTCGCGGGGGTGCCGCCGCCGGTGCTGGCGCGCGCCAAGGAGGTGTTGAAGCGGCTCGAGGCGGGACGGCAGGCGACCGGCGGGCTCGCCGCGGGGCTCGACGACCTGCCGCTGTTCGCCGCGCTCGCGGTGCCGGAGGAGGCGCCCGCCGATGCGCTGCGCGACGCGCTGACGCAGGTCGACGTCGATGCGCTGTCGCCGCGCGAGGCGTTGGACGCGCTCTATCGCCTGAAGGCGCTGCTCGCGGACGAGGGCGAGCGATGAAGGCGCTGCGCTGGGTCGCGGCGCTGCTGCTGGTGGTGGCGCTCGGCTTTCTCCTGCTCAGCGACGGAGAGGCGGCGGTGGCCGATCCCGGTCCGCCCACCGCGCAGACGCTGGCGATCGCGCGCCCGCTCACCCGGCAGGTGCCCGCGCCGGGCGTTGGCACCGGCGCGATCCCCCTGCAACTTTCGCGCGCCGAGCTGGCCGCGCTCGCACAACTGGGCAGCGCGACGCTCGCGCCGACCCGGGTCGCGGCCGATCCGGGGGCGGGGGAGCTGGTCCTTCGCGCCAGCCGCCCTGCGCCGTTCGGCCGCTGGTGGAACGGCGAGGTGCACGTCGGGGCCGATCCGCTGCAACCGTCGCTGCGGCTGGGAAGCGTGCCGGTCCCGGCGGTGCTCGCCAATCCGCTGCTGCGCGCCGCGTGGAAGGCGGTCAGCGCGCGCGATCCCGCGTTGCCGCCGCTCAGCCAATTGGTCGAGCGCGTGGAGACAAGCCCGGCGGGGGTGCGCGCACGGGTCGACGTCAACGCCGCCCGCCGTTTGCTCGACATGGTCAGCGCCGCGCGCGGGGGCGGGGCGGTCGCGCCGCAGGCGGTTGCCGCCGCGCTGTGCCGGGT
>CAKZIN010000058.1 GCA_936933955.1 uncultured Sphingopyxis sp.
CCGCGCGAGCGCGCTCGCCGCGTCGAAGGCGCCGTGGCGCTTGGGCCAGTCGGGATCGTCGAGCGTCGCCAGCAGCCGCGCCGCGCAGGCGAGCAGTAGCCGCGGGACGCCCCCATCCCCCGCGGCCTCGTCGACATGCACCCCCAGCGCTCGCGCCAGCCCCGCCGGCGTCGGCACAGCGAACTCCGCGGGATGAACGAAAGCAAACAGCTCGAGCAGGTCGAGCCCGGATATGTCGGGATACCCCAGACGCTGCCCGACCAGCGGCGCCGCCAGCAAGATGACTGGCGTCTCCCCCACCACCCGAACCGCCTCCCCCCGCGAAAGCGCACGCGTCTCGCCGTCAGCGGAGGCCAGCCAAACGCCAGCATGCGACGCATGCAGCGCGGGGTAGGGGAGGGGAGTGCTCACGCCGCCGCCTTAGACCATCGCAGAACGTAACAGAAACGTTTCTTCGCCAGCCTCTGGTTTTCGAAGTCTTTTCGGGAAGGGTTCGATCGAGCCCCCCGCTCCGAATATCTGAGCCCGTCTGGGAGGGTCCGCCACGCGGCCTGTCTTTGGACGAGGCGCGATCCCTAATCCTCCTCCGTCTCCCCACCGCGGCGCTTTTTCTTTCCCGCCTTGTCGAGGAGGACGTCGCGGCGGCCGATGTGGTTGGGGGGGGATACGATGCCTTCGGCCTCCATGCGCTCGACGTGGCGCGAGGCGGTGTTGTAGCCGATGCGCAGCGCGCGCTGGACCGAGCTCACCGATACCCGCTGGCTGTCGATGACGACCTGCACCGCCTGCGCATATTGCCGGTCCTCCGCGGTGTCCGCGACGTCTTCGCCGCCGTAGGCCCAGTCGCCGCCGACTTCGGGCTCTTCGGTGACCGCTTCGACATAGGTGGGAGCGCCCTGCGCGCGCCAATGGTCGGCGACCGCGCGCACCTCCTCGTCGCTGACGAAGGGGCCGTGGACGCGGATGGGGGTCTTACCGCCCGCCATCCACAGCATGTCGCCTTTGCCGAGCAGCTGCTCCGCGCCCATTTCGCCGAGGATCGTGCGGCTGTCGATCTTGGACGTGACGTGGAAGCTGATGCGCGTCGGCAGGTTGGCCTTGATCACGCCGGTGATGACGTCGACGCTCGGCCGCTGCGTCGCGAGGATGAGGTGGATGCCCGCCGCGCGCGCCTTTTGCGCGAGCCGCTGGATCAGGACCTCGACCTCCTTGCCCGCGGTGATCATCAGGTCCGCGAGTTCGTCGACGACGACCACGATGTGCGGCATCGGTTCGACGTCGATCTGCTCTTCTTCGTAGATCGGGCGCCCGGTGTCGGGGTCGAAGCCCGTCTGCACCTGCCGCTTCAGCGACTGCCCGCGCGCCTTTGCGCCGCGCACTTTGTCGTTGAAGCTGGCGAGATTGCGGACCTGGAGGTTGGCCATCGCGCGATAGCGGTCCTCCATCTGCTCGACCGCCCATTTGAGCGCGCGCACGGCTTTTGGAGGCTCGGTCACGACCGGCGCGAGCAAGTGCGGGATGCCGTCGTAGACGGAGAGTTCCAGCATCTTGGGGTCGATCAGGATCATGCGGCACTGATCGGGGGTGAGCCGGTAGAGCAGCGACAGGATCATCGCGTTGAGGCCCACCGACTTGCCCGAACCCGTGGTGCCCGCGATCAGCAGATGCGGCATCGGCGCGAGATCGGCCACGACCGGGTCGCCCGCGATATTCTTGCCCAGCACAATGGCGAGCTGGCCCTCGCGCTCCTGAAACGCCTCGCTCGCGATCAGTTGGTGGAGGACGACGGGTTCGGTCTTGGCGTTGGGTAGCTCGATGCCGATGACGGTGCGTCCAGGGATCGAAGCGATGCGCGCCGACAGCGCCGACATGTTGCGTGCGATATCGTCGGCGAGGTTAATGACCCGGCTCGCCTTGGTGCCCGGCGCGGGTTCGAGCTCATACATCGTGACCACCGGGCCCTGGCGGACGGCGGTGATGGTCCCTTCGACCTTGAAGTCCTCGAGCACGCCTTCGAGCAGGCGGGCGTTGCGTTCGAGCGCGGCCTTGTCGACCGCGACCACGCCCTTTTCGCTCGCCGGGGTGAGCAGCGACAGCGCGGGGAGATGCGTGCCTGCGAACATGTCGCCCTGCTTGGCCTTCGGGCTCGGAGCGCGAGCGGCGGGGGCGGGGGCGGGCTCGCTGATCTCCGGCGCGAGGCGC
>CAKZIN010000059.1 GCA_936933955.1 uncultured Sphingopyxis sp.
ATATTGACTTCCCGAGTTCGACCGTCAGCACGCCTGCACTCGATGACAAATCATGAGCCGTTAGCTGCCAGTCTGAAATGGAGCGACTCCAGGCGATAGCCGACGGTCCGCTTCGCGTCCCGCTAACATCGCGCTCGCCTCATCATTAGCGAGGACGTTGTCAGTTTCCGGCATTCCAGCCCGCGTTTTGCCTCCTCTACCTCAAGCGGCACATGCTAGGCTGCCCTCGCTGTCTGCGCTGCCCGCCAATTCAGCCAGAACCCGGCTGCAAGGGCGGCGGCCGTGAGTATTTGCGCAATCACCGTTTCCCTCGTCGGGATCAGGCCAAGCATGTCGACGTGTGGAACGGCGAGGAACGGGGTGACATCGATGATCCCGCCTTCCTGCAGTCCCCCGATGCCCTTCCCGGCGAGCACCACGGCGAGGATCGCAATGAGGATCGAGCTGTAGGTGAAGAACGTCGAGATCGGCAGCTGCCGGCTGTAGCGCAGCATGGCGACCGCAATGATGGCCAGAAGAACGGTCGCCGCCACCGCGCCGCCGGCAACGGCGCCGCCGTTTCCGTCTGTCCAGAGCGCGGTGTAGAAGAGGATGGTCTCAAACACCTCGCGATAGACCACGACGAACGTCAGGCCGAACAGGAACCACAATGACCGCTGGGATAGGGCGGCGCTCATGCGTTCGGCAATGTAGCGCTGCCATGCACCCGCCTGTGCCTTGCCGTGCATCCAGATGCCCACCGAGAGGAGGACAATGGCCGCGAACAGGGAGCCGAACCCTTCCGTGAGCTCCCGGCTCGCCCCGCTGATGCTGATCAGGTAGGTCGCTGCGAGCCAGGTGGCGGCGCCCGCCAAGAGAGCAGCGATCCACCCGCCATGAACGTAGCGCATGGCGTCCTGCCGCTCGGCCTTCCTGAGGAAGGCCATCATGGCGATGACGATGAGCAAGGCCTCGAGACCTTCGCGAAGCAAAACCGTGAAGGCCCCGATGAAGGACGACGCCGAACTGGCGTTTTCCGGCGCCATTTCCGTCTCGGCGTCGTCTAGCAGCCGCAGGACTTCGTCCACCTGCTGACGCACATTGCTCACCGGCTGCTGATCGTCGATCCTCGAGCGCAGCTCGGCCATTGCGGCTTCGATCGAGCGCATCAGTGCCCCGTTGCGCGCGGTCAGGATCGGCTCCACCGGCTCGAAGCCGTCGAGATACGCGGCGAGGGCGAGATCCTCGGCGCTGGAGAAATGACCCACTTCGTATGCAGCCAAGGCCTCTTGCAGCCGGTCCCGCGCAATACCGAGTGAGCGTTCCGCGCCGCTGCCAAGGACTTGCGGCTTTCCGCGAAGGAATGCCGTGAGGGCAGTGCCCTCAGCCGAACCGAGGCTTTGCTCGAGTTGCGCTGTTGTGAGGCTGACGAGCGCTCGCATGTCAGGCACGGCCGCTTGCGCCCGAGGGTTGGCCCAGACCTGCTGGCCACGGGCGGCGAGTTGCTCGGGGTAGGCATACCGCCCCACGTGGAAGGCCAAAGCCCAGCGGTCCTCCACCGGAAGATGGGCAAAGGACTCCATGGCGGTGCCCTCAAGCCCCTGTTCGATCACCTGGTAGAGCGCGAACACGCTCCGCTCTCGCGCCCGCGCCCGATCTGTAAAGTCGATCGGCGGCGGGTCCATGCCTGCCGACTCCAGCCCGCGGCCGTTCCCGCTTGCACCATGGCAACTCGAGCAGTGCTCCGCATAAAGGGCCGCGCCCCGGGCGAGATCTGGCGCCCCGGGAGGGGCAAGGGGCACCGGATAAGCTGCGAGGAGATCGCGCCCGAGCGCGCGTGCCGAGATGGCCACCTGAAGTGGAGGCGCTTTGGCGGCGATGATGTCCTGTAGTGTCTCGGCCTCGCTGACGAGCGACGCACGTGCTGTCGTGGGCGGGAGTTGCGCCAGCCGCTGCCGCACACTGGCCGAGAACTCGACCATCTCGACATACTCGGCCTCGTTGATGACACGGCCCTGCGCAACGGCTCCGGAGTAATCGACCGCGATGTAGTCGAGCAGCCGCCAGATGGTTTGCGCAGGGGCGGTCTGTGCATGGGCCGGCGAGACTGCGGCAAACGCAAGCAGAACCATCAGGAACGCCTGGCGCAGGAAGCTCGCCGGCTTCATCGCGGCTCGCTCAGCTCCTTGCGAGCATCGCCGATGATCTCCCAGGCCGAATGGAGGAACACGACCGCGATCGCGGCCGCAACGAGGAGGTCCGGCCAGGCGCTTTCGAGCCAGAACACCAGCCCGGCCGCGATGATCACGGCCACGTTGTTGATCGCGTCATTGCGCGAGAACAGCCAGATCGCCCGCGCCTGTGCGTCGCCGCCTTCACGGAACTTCGCGAGGACCAGCGCCGCTGTGACGTTCACGGCCAGAGCCGCGATGCCGATGCCCCCCATCAGTTCGGCTTCCGGCGGCACCGCGTTCATCGCCCGCCACACGGCCATGCCAAGCACCCACACGCCGAGTAGCGCCAGGAAGATGCCCTGGGTGAGCGCGACCTTGGCCCGGGTCCTTTCAGCCCACGAGAGCGCGAGCAGACCGACGAAGGTGATCGAGCCGTCGCCGAGGAAGTCGAGGGAATCTGCCTTCAGCGCCTGACTGTCGGCGAGGAAGCCGCCGACCAGCTCGATCAGGCCGAAGCCCACATTGAGGATGACGACGATCCATAGCGCCCGGCGATAGGCCGGATCTCTCGCTGCTTTCTGCGTGTCGCCATGACAGCCGCAGCCGGATTCCTGGTTCGAATCACTCATGCGGGAGCCTATAGAACCTCCAGTCACTGGAGGATCAAGGGCGAGGCGATGGCGAGGCTGATGATTGGGGACCTGGCACGGCGGACGGGGACCAAGATCAACACGATCCGTTTCTACGAAGAGATTGCGCTGATGCCTCGGGCAACCCGGACCGATTCTGGCCGCCGCACCTATGATGAAGACGATGTCCGGCGGCTCGGCTTCATTCGCAATGGGCGGGAGCTCGGCTTCTCGACCGACGAGCTGCGGTCCCTGATCTCACTATCCGAGCAACCGGAGAGGGACTGCGGCGCCGCTGCTGCGATCGCTCGAAACCACCTGGCCGACGTCGACGCGCGGATTGCAAGGCTCCTCCGACTGCGGGAGGAGCTGCAGCAAGTCGCGACCACCTGCGAGGGGGGCCGAATGGCCGATTGCCGTGTTATCGATGGGATCGCTGATGGTGGCGTCTCTTGAGCTCGCCGCGGGTTCAGGAGAACGGGCGAGTATGATCGTTCTGCTGCGACTGGGTGCAGACCTGCCTCAACGGGACGACCACTTACCCACAGCAGACACTCACAGCTTTCGTTGTCGGCTGCTTCTGAACCGCGCGATTTAGCGACCGAATGTCGCACTTTAGGGCGCGTTGCCGACCGACAGCTCACGCCGCGAGCGATCCAGCCGCTCCTGGCCGGGAAGAGACTGTCCGGTTTTGGCTAACTTGCTTGAAGAGCTGCCGCTCCGCATCCAGCTCCCAGCGAGATAGCTCAGAAATGCAACAGCAGTAGCTTGACGTCCATCTTGGCAAACCCCTAGCGGACGATCGCCTCTCGCAGGTCCATCGAACATACCTTTACTCCGCAGGGCGCAGCGCATCCCGCATCTGTGCAACCTTGTCACCGAGCGCGGGCTGGCCGACGCGCCGCAATCCGTCAGCGAGACCGTCAATAAAGTTCTTCTTCGACAGGATATGATGGAAGAGTGCGTAGCGCTCCTTCGCGAGACGGTGCGCCGCCAGCGTTGTCTCCAGCAAACGAGGATATTCTTCCCCGAAACGCTGGTCGCGACCGACATAGAAGATCGTCTGGAGATCCGCGAACTCCTCGACCGTCAACTGCTCCATCGCGGCTTTGTTGAGCGTGCTCATCTTGTCACCGTACCGCATCACATCGTCGAAGCTTATACTGGCGGCGTTGACCACACGCGGCGGCGTGTTGGCAGGCTTCGGCGGATTGGCGTCCAGCCACAGCGCGACGATCTCTACGATCTTCGCCTCTGACAGATGCAGCAGATCACTCTCGACCTCGATCAGGTTCTTCAGCTCGCGCGACGCCTTGATGGCATCGAGCGCCTTCGAGAAGCCTTTGCTGGAAAGCCCGAATTGCGCCATCGCATCGGCCTTGCGATCCAAGAAGGCATCCTCGGTCCAGCTTGGTTTTGGGCCGACGATCCGGGCGATCGCGATGAGGTCCGATCGAGAGCATTCCGCGGTCCTCGTGCCGGAGACATGCTCCTGGGCAAGACGGGCCACGCGCCCCATCAGCCGGTCCAGAATGTCCCGTAGCTCCCGCACCGCGGCTTGAATTAGCGGGAGGTTTACGACAGCCTGCTCGCCGAGGCTTTGTTTGCCGTCGCGATTTTCGAAATATCGCAGCTCCTGTCCGTCGATATCCTGCTTCATGAGGCTCTCGACGAACGGCTTGAGCTCCGCAATCTGCTCGCGACAACCCCGATCGCCGATGCGCTGCTCGTTGAGATGCACCCAGTAGGCATGGAGATCATGGTCCACCGGGCCCTCCCGCGGGCGCGCCATGCCGAGCGCGCCAAGCTCGCGAAGGACAAATTTCAAGGCCAGCTCCAGACCGTGTCGGGCGTTGAAGAGGATCGGCATGGCAAGCGTGTCGCGGCTGCCGAACATTTCCTTTTCCAACAGCGCATCGACCAGCAGTTGCGCCGCCTGGAGATAGCCTTCGACGTAATTGATCTCGTCGCCCTGCTTTCCGATGCAGGCATTCCAGTCGCCGTCGTTCAGCACCTCGAAAAAAGGATCTGTGACTCTGCCCTCCCGCAAGAGGTCGCCCATCTCTGGCATATCTCTATTGCTCCCGATCACGCGACTTGGTTAGGTAGCGACCCGGCCCCGTCTCGTTGTCTGTATCCCTCTCGCGCACTTGTCTTCGCCCGCTGTAGACTCGACAATGTGTTCTACCGGTAGGCTGTCAAAGCGTCCGGTTTTTTAGCACTTGAGCGTGTTTTGCCCGACTGCAGAGTTTTGGGCGACATTGCATTATTTTGAAGAGAGCGGGTCTTTGGCACAAGTTCACGCTTTACGTTTTATTCAGGAAGGATGGTTTCGTGCCAGACTCGGCCGTGTGTGCCGGTATTCAATTGGGCCGTAAGCGGCCTGTCCGGTCTTGGGCCTGAAAACGCGGAAAGCCGCCGTTCGGCTAATGACCCCAATAGCTGACTGCTGTAGTTGTGCTATTCTCTATGGAGGGGAGATGGACATGGGTGCTTTCTTCGTCGGAATAGTTTTCAGCTTTGTTATCATTGGCGTGGCGATCTGGGCGAACGCGCATTTTGTCGCCGAAGAGCGATTGCCCATGCAGTGGTGGCTCAATGGCGAGGTGACCTGGTCAGCTCCGCGCCCAATTGCACTAGCGTTCATTCCGGTAATCTCGATCGCTTCGCTTTTGGGATTCGCACTCCTGCTCTCTTATTCCCGGCCTCGACCAGGACAGGAAGGAATGGTGGTGCCGGCTTTCATAGCGCTCGGTGCGATCTTCCTCGCGGCCCAACTCTTCCACGTTTGGATGGCGGATTGGACGTTACGGCGGAAAGGCGGCTAACCACCCCAAGTCAGTCGATCAGCGCACCTCAGCATTTTCCCTGAAGCAGCCGGCCGAGATGACCGGCCGGCCGCCTCAAAGTCAGATCTCCGTCCGCTCTGCCAGCAACAAGGCATCTTCGACGTCGACGCCAAGGTACCGAACCGTGTTCTCGATCTTGGTGTGACCGAGCAGGATCTGAATAGCTCGAATGTTGCCTGTGGCCCGGTAGATCATCGCAGCCTTCGTCCGCCGCAGCGAGTGCGTGCCATATTCAGACTTGCGCAGGCCAATGGCCGTCACCCATTCATCGACCAGACGGGCATATTGGCGCGTGCTCATGTGGCCATTTTGATCAACGCGGCTCGGAAACAGATATTCATGCGTCGATCCTCCCCGGCGCTCGAGCCAGGCGATCAGGGTCGCACGGACGTCCGCCGTGAGCTCAAATTGGACGGGGCGATTGGTCTTTTGCTGGATGACAATCGCACGGTTCCGAACCTCCCCGC
>CAKZIN010000060.1 GCA_936933955.1 uncultured Sphingopyxis sp.
ATGCTCTTCCGATCTTGGGCCGCTCCGGCGGAGCGGGGCCGCGCGCGCTACCGCGATTGGCAGCTCAAGACCCGCGACGCGCTGCGTGCCGTGGCGGCGGCGGCCGACGGGCTTACTCCGGGGGTCGAGGGCATGATCGATCACGCGCTCCGCCTCGTCGAGGCGGGGGAGCCCGGCCCAACCCACTATCGCTTTCCCGGCATCCGTGCCCAAGGTTACTGGGATCACCGCGACTGGCCGTGGGCGGAGGAGCTCGAACGCGCCAGCGATGCGATCGCCGCCGAATATCGCGCCTTGTGGCAGGCCCGCCAGGCTAGTGCGGTCCCCTACATCGACTATCCCGACGACGTCCCCATCGACCAGTGGGCCGATCTCAACCGCAGCCGCGACTGGAGCGTGTTCCATCTGATCTCACGTGGCGTGACCGACGCGGCGGTGGCGAGCGCCTGTCCGACGACGATGGCGATGCTGGCGAAGCTCGGCATGCCGGTCATCGCGGGGGCGGGGCCCAACGCGGTCTTCTCAATCCTCGCGCCGCGCACGCACATCCCCCCGCACCGGGGCATCACCAACGCGCGGCTGCTGATCCACCTGCCGCTGATCCTTCCCGCAGGCTGCTGGCTGCGCGTGGGCGAGGAGCGTCGCGAATGGTGCATGGGCGAGGCGTGGGTGTTCGACGACAGCTTCGAGCATGAGGCGATGAACCCCAGCGACGAAACCCGCGTCATCCTGATCGCCGACATCTGGCACCCCGACCTCAGCGAAGCGGATCGCCGCGGGGTTGCAGCGGTGATCGGCGGGGGAGGCCAAATCCACGGCTGGTAGGGCGGACGCCGCACTTGTGGCGCCCGTCCCACCCGCCGTCAGACGACGCTCAGCGCCAGCGCCCCTTCGCCCTCGCGCACCTGCACCGTCGACCCGTCGGGCACCTCGCCCTTCAGGATGAGGTCGGCGAGCGGGTCCTGCAGGTGCCGCTGCACCGCGCGCTTGAGCGGGCGCGCGCCATAGACCGGGTCGTAACCGACACGCCCCAGCCACGCCTTCGCCGCATCGTCGAGGTCGAGCGCGATCTTGCGGTCCGCCAACAGCTTTTCGACCCGCGCCACCTGAATGTCGACGATCCCCGCCATCTGGCTCTGCGCCAGACGATGGAACAGGATGATCTCGTCCAAGCGGTTGAGGAACTCGGGCCGGAAATGCCCGCGCACAATCTCCATCACCTGCGGCTCGACCGACGCGACGTCCTGATCGTCCTCCAGGTTGGCGAGGAACTGGCTGCCGAGGTTGGAGGTCAGCACGATCAGCGTATTGGCAAAGCTCACCACGCGGCCCTGCCCGTCGGTCAGCCGCCCATCGTCCAATACCTGCAGCAGGATGTTGAAGACGTCGGCGTGGGCCTTTTCGACCTCGTCGAACAGGATCACCTGATAGGGCCGCCGTCGCACCGCTTCGGTGAGCACGCCGCCCTCTTCGTAGCCGACATAGCCCGGCGGCGCGCCGATCAGCCGCGCGACGCTGTGCTTTTCCATAAACTCGCTCATGTCGATGCGCACCATCGCGGCGTCATCGTCGAACAGGAAGCCGGCGAGCGCTTTGGTCAGCTCGGTCTTGCCGACCCCGGTGGGCCCCAGGAACAGGAACGAGCCAAGCGGCCGGTTGGGATCCTGCAACCCCGCACGCGCGCGGCGAACAGCGCGCGCGACCGCCTGCACCGCCTGTTCCTGACCGATGACGCGCTCACCGATCGCGGCTTCCATGTTGAGCAGCTTGTCGCGCTCGCCCTCCATCATCCGGTCGACGGGGATGCCGGTCCAGCGTGAGACCACCCCGGCGATATCGTCGGCGGTGACCTCCTCACGCAGCATCGCGCCCGCGCTGGCACCCTGGGCTTCGGTGAGGCGCGCCTCGAGCTGCGGGATGGTGCCGTATTGCAGCTCGCCCGCGCGCGCGAGGTCGCCGGTGCGCTGCGCCTGGTCGAGCGCGATGCGCGCGGCGTCGAGCTCGGCCTTCACCGCCGCCTCGCCCGCGATCTTGTCCTTTTCCGCCTGCCAGCGAGCGGTCAGCGACGCCGACTGTTCCTCCAGCTGCGCGAGGTCGTCCTCCAGCTTCGCCAGCCGATCGCGTGAGGCATTGTCGCTTTCCTTCGACAGCGCCTCGCGTTCGATCTTCAGCTGGATGATGCGGCGGTCGAGGCCTTCGATCTCCTCTGGCTTGGACTCCACCTCCATGCGGATGCGGCTCGCCGCCTCGTCCATCAGGTCGATCGCCTTGTCGGGGAGGAAGCGGTCCGAGATGTAGCGGTTGGAGAGCGTCGCCGCTGCCACCAGCGCCGCATCGGTGATGCGCACCCCGTGGTGCAGTTCGTACTTTTCCTTGAGGCCGCGCAGGATCGAGATGGTGTCCTCGACGGTCGGTTCGCCGACGAACACCGGCTGGAAACGCCGCTGCAGCGCCGCGTCCTTTTCGACGTGCTTCTGATATTCATCGAGCGTCGTCGCGCCGATGCAGTGCAGCTCGCCACGCGCCAGCGCGGGTTTGAGGAGGTTGCCCGCGTCCATCGCGCCCTCGGCCTTGCCGGCGCCGATCAGCGTGTGCATTTCGTCGATAAACAGGATGATGTGCCCGTCGCCCGCGCGGACTTCGTCGAGCACGCCCTTCAGCCGCTCCTCGAATTCGCCGCGATATTTGGCGCCGGCGATCAACGCACCCATGTCGAGCGCCATCAGCCGCCGGTCCTTGAGCGTGTCGGGCACGTCGCCATTGGCGATGCGCAGCGCGAGGCCTTCGGCGATGGCGGTCTTGCCGACGCCCGGCTCGCCGATCAGCACCGGGTTGTTTTTGGTGCGCCGGGCGAGGATCTGGATGGTGCGGCGAATCTCCTCGTCGCGGCCGATGACCGGATCGAGCTTGCCGTCCTCCGCCGCTTCGGTAAGGTCGCGGGCGAATTTCTTGAGCGCGTCGTAGCGGTCCTCCGCCCCCGACGTATCCGCGGTGCGCCCCTGCCGCAGCTGATTGATCGCGGTGTTGAGGCCTTCCGGGCTGACCCCCGCGTCCTTGAGCGCACGTCCCGCAGCGGTGGTGGAGGCGAGCGCCAGCGCCAGCAGCAACCGCTCGACGGTGACATAGCTGTCGCCCGCCTTGGTCGCGATCTGCTCGGCGCTGTCGAGCGTGCGGACGAGGTCATTGTCCATCCCCGGCGAGGCCTGCGCGCCCGAACCCGATACCGCTGGAATCTTGGCAAGCGCCGCATCGATCCCCGCTTCCGCACGCGCCGGGTCACCCCCCGCGGCGCGGATGAGGTTGGCGGCCATCCCTTGCTCATCCTCGATCAGCGCCTTCGCCAGATGCTCGGGCGCGATCCGCTGATGGCTCATGCGAATGGCAACGGTCTGCGCCGCCTGCAAAAAGCCCTTCGCCCGGTCGGTCAATTTCTCGAGATTCATGCACACACCTCCGCCGCCCAAGTTAGTGCGGGGCGAAGCGAAGGGAAGGGGCTAGGCGTCGTTCCGGCGAGTGGGCGGTCTATTGCGCGCGATGAGAAGACCAATCGCGACCGCGAGGACGAACGTCAGACATTCGAGTGTAACGGTCATCACCTCGGCTGTTCGCGTGAGGCCTCGCTCCCCTAGAATCGCGCCGATGTTGCCGACCCGCAGCTGCATTCCCGGGATGCCGCGTTCGAGCGCGTGCAGCGATCCCGCCAGCAACGTCCCGTCGGCCAGGACGATCAGCGCAGCCGCCCCGGCGCCCGCCAGCACCGAAGCAACAGCGACGACGCGGCGCGAGCGGCCCGTCAGTGCGGCCTGGGCGGCGATCCCAGCGGCAGCGCCAAGAATGACGCCCTCCAGCGGGCCGGTCGCTTTGATTGCGGACACGCCGGACAGCAGCCCGACCCCCTCGAGCGAGAGGAGGTTGCCGATAGCACCGATGGACAGGCCGCCGAGCGACGTACCCGCGATCACCCAGCCATCGACAACACCTCGCCAGGCAATCGTCGACGCAAGACCCGCTCCAATCCCGGCGCCCGCGAGCAGTCCGAGCAGTCCGATCATCGCCGAAAGGATGAGGATCTGACCCCCGCCGCCGATGCCCGCAATCATACCGTAGATCAGCCCGGCGAGCGAGCCAGCGACCAGTCCCGCGACGGTGCAGGACCCCGCGAGACGCGATAATGCTGGCTTTTCCGTCGGATTGGCCTCCGACGTCAGATCGGCGATGAAGCGGTAGCCATGCTTGGGCACCGTCTCGATGAAGCGCGGGTTGGCTGCATCGTCGCCGAGCGTACGGCGAAGCGATCGAACGCACTGGGTCAGCGCCTCGTCGGTGACCGGAACACCGCGCCAGACCTCGGCCATAAACTCATTCTTGGTGACGAGCGCGCCGCGCCTTGCCGTCAGCAACGCCAGCGCGTCGAAGTACCGACTGCCGAGCTCGACAGGGCGCCCGCGCCGATTGAGCCGACGATTCGCGCGATCGAGCTCAAAGTCGTCAAAGCGCACGATGCCGGATGGTTCTTCCACAGCCGGGGTCTGCTGACATCGCCCAGCGATGGCAAGTGTCGTGGCGCTATTCAGCCATTCCTCATGGTTTGCTCATGCCTTTCACCGGCGTGGTGACCACGGTCGCACCTCCCAGAACAGCGCCGGAGTCCCGACAATGAACCGAACCCCTTCCGCCCGCACCACTCTCCTCAACGGTTGGCGGGTCGCCGGCTGGGGCAGTCTGCTGGCGCTCTTGGCGCTGCCTGCCCTTGCCATGCAGATAACGCGCGAGGTCGATTGGACGGCGAGCGACTTCGTCTTTGCAGCGATCCTGCTCGGCATGCTGGGCGCCATAGTGGAGCTGGCCATACGGTTCTCGCGGCGGGGGGCTGCCCGCATCGGCTACATTCTTACGGGGCTCGTGATCTTCTTTACGTTCTGGTCGAACGCCGCTGTGGGTATCATCGGCGACGACGACGCGGTGAATGTCTACTTTTTCGCGATGATCGTCGCGGCTGCGATCGCGGGGGCGCTCGTTCGTTTCCGGCCGATCGCCCTGCGCTGGATCGCACTGTCGCTGGCGGCGGGTCAATATGCGGTCGGCGTGGCGGCGCTCTATATGATGCCCGGACATGCGGTGGAGTGGGGCGTGCTCAGCTTTTTCGCGCTCCTGTGGCTCACGGTGGCGGGGCTGTTCCATCGAGCAGCATTCCCTTTGACCCGAGCGTCGTAGCAACGGTCGCGCGGGCGACGCGTCGGCTCTTCTGAGCCAGAGGCGCCGCCGTTCATTGACACCTCGGCCACCCGAACGCTTGCCGGTACCGATAACGCGGCTTACCCCCCTAGCCAATGAGCGATCCGAAGCGGGCAACGCAGCGTAGTTTTGTGGCAGGCAGGCGGGGATCGCGATGGCGGCGAATTGCGCTTTGGGCGCTTGCGCTCCTCGCCGCCGCGGGGCTGGCGCTCACTTTGTGGGAACCGCTGACCGCGCAGCGCTACGCCGCGATACCCTACACCCCCACCGACGTGCGGATTGCGCGCGATGCTTGGGGGGTGCCGCATGTGTTCGGGGCGACCGACGCCGATGTGGCCTACGGGGTCGCCTATGCGCATGCCGAGGATGATTTCGCGACGCTGGAGGAGGTGCTCGCGATGACGCGCGGGCGGCTGGCGGCGATCACGGGGCAGGAGGGCGCCAAGGCCGACGTCGCGGGCTATCTGATCGACGGGCGCGGAGCGACGCTCCGGCATTATGACGCGCTGCCGGCGGACGTGAAGTCGATCTTCACGGCCTATGCCGCCGGCCTCAACCGCTATGCCGATCGGCACCCGCAGGAGCAGCGGTTGCGGGGTCTGTTTCCGGTAACGCCGCAGGACGTCGTCGCGGGCTTCGCGATCCGCTCGCCGTTCTTCTTCGGTATCAGCGACGTGTTCGGCGCGCTGGTCGAGGGCAAGCCGATGGCGCGCGAGGGCGGGCCGCCGATCCCCGGGCTCACACCCGCGACGCCCCCGCGCGTGGCGAGCGGGGAGGCGCGCGGCTCCAACACGCCCGCGGGCGCGCGGTTCGGTCAGTTGTTCGATTCAGGCGAGGGCATGAACGGCTCCAACGCCTGGGCGATCGCGCCGTCGCGCACCAGTGACGGGTCGACCTGGCTGGTCAGCAACTCGCACCAGCCGTGGACCGGCGGGGTCGCCTGGTACGAGCTGGTCGTCCATTCGCGCCAGGGCTGGGACTTTGCCGGAGCGACCTTTCCGGGCTCGCCCTACCCATTTCTCGGCCACAACCGCGATCTCGGTTGGACCAACACGGTCAACCGGCCCGACCTCGTCGACGTCTACCGGCTGACGCTGGACGAGAGCGGCGACAACTACCGCTTCGACGGCGCGTGGCGACCGATCGAGAAGCGCCGCGCGTGGCTGCGGGTGAAGTTCGGGCCGTTCACGCTCCCCGTGCCTCGCACGATCGAGCGCACCGTGCACGGGCCGATGTTCCGCAACGCGAACGGCGCCTTTGCGGTGCGCTACGCCGGGATCGGTCGGATCGACATGGTCACCCAATATTATCGCATCCAGAAGGCACGCAATTTCGAAGAATGGCGCGCGGCGATGGCGGGGCAGGGGGTGCCGGGCACCAACTTCATCTACGCCGACCGCACCGGGCGCGTGGGCATGTTCTACAACGCGATGTTCCCCGACCGCCCCGCCGGCTTCGACTGGCGCGGCGTGCTGCCAGGCGACACCAGCCGCGCGCTCTGGACGCGCACTCTGCCCTTCGACCGAGTGCCGCAGTTGGTGAGCCCGCGTTCGGGGGCGGTGTTCAACGCCAACAACACGCCCTTCAACGCCGCGGGCACGGGCAGCGATCTCGACCCCGCGAGCGCCGATCCGCGGCTGGGGGTCGAGCTTGACGAGACCAACCGCTCGATCCGATCGCGCCAACTGCTCGACGCGACGCCGCGCATCGACTGGCCGCAGCTGCGCGCGATAAAGTACGACACCGGCTACGCGCGCGAAGGCTATGCCGCGTCGTTCATGGCGGAGATCGCCGCGCTCGACTTGTCGCGCGAGCCACAGCTGGCGGCGGCGCAGCGGCTGCTCGGGCAGTGGGACTGGAACCTCGACGGGAGGGGGAGCGCCGATGCGCTCGCGCTGATGGTGCTGCGCCCCTCCAACCGCGAGCATTATCAGCGCTCCGGGGTTCGCGTCGATGCGCGGCGGATGCTGGCGGAGACAGTTGCGCACCTCACCACGCACTTCGGCCGCATCGACCCGCCGTTGGGCGAGGTGTTGCGGCTGCGGCACGGCGCGGGTCCGAGCTACGTCGACCTGCCGCTCGATGGCGGCAACGACACGCTGCGCGCCTCGACCTTGTGGGACGCCGATCCCGACGGGCGGCTGCGCGTGCGGCACGGCGACAGTTTCCTGATGTTCGTGCGTTGGGACCGGGCGGGGCGCGTCGCATCGCGCTCGATCCAGCCATTCGGAGCGGCGACGCGGCGTCCGCTCTCCCCGCACCACAGCGACCAGGCGCGCGCCTTTGTCGCCCACGAGACAAAGCGCGTGCTGTTCGAACCGGCGGACCTGTTCGCGACCAACCCGCGAATTTATCGTCCGTAGCGCGAAGGCGCTTGCCGCCCTCCGCCAAGCGGCTAAGCCATGCGCAAGTGAGATTCCCCCTTCAGAAGGAACTGCGAGAGAGATGCTTCGTCGCCTGACTTTGCCGACGCTTGCCGCTGCGGTGGCGCTGACCCCGATCGCGGCTGAGGCGCAGAGCCGCCTTCCCGCTCGCGGCGCTCCGCGCGCGACCGCAGCGTCGACGGCCCAGCCGATTGCCGACCCCGCGATCCGCTCGCTCGTCCAGCGCATCGACATTCCCTACGAACGGTTCACGCTGCCCAACGGGCTGACCGTCGTGACGCACACCGATCGCAAGGCGCCGGTGGTGGCGGTGTCGATGTGGTACAATGTCGGCTCGCGGCTCGAACCGGCGGGCTCGACCGGCTTTGCGCACCTGTTCGAACATATCATGTTCAACGGGTCGGAGAATAATCCAGGCGACTTCTTCACCGGTCTCCAGCAGATCGGCGCGACCGACACCAACGGCACGACCAGCGCGGATCGCACCAACTATTTCCAGACGGTTCCGACCGGCGCGCTCGAACGCGCGCTGTTCATGGAAGCGGACCGCATGGGCAATCTGCTGCCCGCGCTCACCCAGGCGACGCTCGATAATCAGCGCGGGGTGGTGCAAAACGAAAAGCGGCAGGGCGACAACAACCCGTTCGGGCTGCTGCGCTACTATATCTTTGAGAACCTGTTCCCGCAGGGGCACCCCTATTATCATTCGACCATCGGTTCGATGGCGGACCTCAACAGCGCGAGCCTCGATCGGGTGCGCAGCTGGTTCCGCGACAACTATGGTCCCAACAACGCGGTGCTGGTGCTCGCGGGTGACATCGACGCCGCCACCGCGCGGCCGATGGTGGAGCGCTGGTTCGGCGGCTTCCCGCGCGGCAACACCCCAACGCAGCCGCGCATCGAGATTCCGACGCTGCCCGCGCCGCTCGCCAAGGAGGTGACCGACCAGATCGCCAACCCGCGCATCTTCCGCATGTGGACGGTGCCCGGTTCGACCAGTGCAGAGGCGCCCAACCTCCAGCTCGCGGCGAGCGTGTTGGGCGGGCTCGGCTCCTCGCGGCTCGACAATGCGCTGGTCCGCGGACAGCAGCTCGCGACCAGCGTCAGCGCAGGCTATCAGGGTTTCCGCGACGTCGGTCTGTTCATCGTTTCAGCGGACCTCAAGCCCGGTGCCGACCTCGCCGCGCTCAATCGCGAGCTCGACAGGGTAGTGGACGACTTCCGCCGCGCAGGTCCGACCGCGGATGAGCTGCAGCGCGCGCGTATGTCGGCGCTGTCCGGGCAGCTGTCAGGGCTCGAATCGGTCGGCGGTTTCGGCGGCAAAGCGACGGCGCTGGCCGAGGGCCAGCTCTATTCGGGCGACCCGAGCTTCTTCCGCACGCAGCTCAACCGGTTTGTGAGCGCAACTCCGGCGCAGGTGCAGGCGGCGATGAGCCAGTGGACCTCGCGTCCGGTGTTCAGCCTCACCTACAAGCCGGGTGAGCGCACGGACAGCGGCGAAGGCCGTGGCGGCGCGACTCCGGCGTCGCGGACGCCGAGTGCAGAGGCGGCGCTCGAAGCGGCGTTCGCGCCCTCCTATCGTGTGGCTCCCACCAGCGCGCAGCAGCGCAGCATGGGCCAGGGCCTTTCCGGCGTGATGAACGGCGCGATGGCGCCGCGTCGGGAGGAGGCTCGGTCGCAGTCGGCGCCGGTGCAGACCCCCGCGCCCGCGCCCGCGGCGCCGCGTCCGGCGACCCCTCCCGCTCCGGTGACCGTGCCCCCCGCGTCGCAGTCGGCGCCAGCGGCGGCACGCCCGGCGACGCGACTGCGGGCGCCCGACCTGCAACCGCTGCGCGAGCTCGACTTCCCGCGCATCGAGCGCGCCACGCTCAACAACGGCATCAAGGTCTATTTCGCCCGTCGTTCGACCGTCCCGACGGTGCGGCTGTCGGTCAGCTTCGATGCGGGCAGTGCTGCCGACCCGCGCGACAAGCAGGGTCTGCAAGCGCTGACGCTCGGCCTGATGGAAGAGGGCACGACCACCCGCAATTCCGAACAGCTCGCGATCGAGCAGGAACGGCTCGGCGCGAGCGTGTCGAGTGCGATCGGCACCGACAACAGCAGCTTCGGGCTCTACGCGCTGACGCCCAACCTGCGCCCGAGCCTTGCGCTGCTGGCCGACGTGATCCGCAACCCGGCGTTCGCGCCTGCGGAGATCGAGCGGCTGCGCACGCGGCAGCTGGCGGGGATCGCTGCTTCGCTCAACAGCCCCGCCGGGCTTGCTGCGCGGGCGGTGGCTCCCACGCTCTACGGGGCGGACCACCCCTATGGGCGCATTTCGCCGCAGGGAACGGTTGGATCGGTGCGCGGGCTGACGCGGGACGATCTGATCGCGTTCCAGCAGCGCTGGATCCGTCCCGACAATGCGACCATCTACGCGGTTGGTGACGTTGCGCTCGCCGACCTGGTGCGTGATCTCAACGCGACGCTGGGCGATTGGCGGGCTCCGGGATCGGTGGCGAAGGGGACCAAGGACTTTTCGGTCGCCGTTCCCGCGCCGCGCCAGCGCATCCTGCTGATCGACCGGCCGAACTCGCCGCAGTCGGTCATCACCGCAGCGCAGGTTCTGGACGTGCGCGGGCGTGACGACCTCGTTCCGCTCAATACCGCCAACGACGTGCTCGGCGGCAACTTCCTCTCGCGCATCAACATGAACCTGCGCGAATCGAAGGGCTGGTCCTATGGCTCGCGCTCGTCGGTCGGCGGACAGGAGGAGCGCGTGCTGTTCACGGTCTCCGCTCCGGTCCAAGCCGACAAGACCGGCGATGCCATTCGCGAAATCCAGTCCGAGGTCTCGCGCTTTGTCGGTAGCAACGGCATCAGCTCGGAGGAGCTGGAGCGGACCATCAACGGTCAGGTGCGCGAGCTGCCGGGCAGCTTCGAAACCAGCGGCGACGTATTGAGCGGGCTCGTTGGCATCATCGAGCGCGGGCGTCCCGACGATTACTACCAGCGCCTCCCCGCCCGCTATCGTGCGCTGACCTCAAGCGAGCTCGACACCGCGCTGCGGGCGCAGGTCGACCCCTCCAAGTTCGTGTACGTCGTTGTCGGCAACGCCGCGACGGTGCGCCCGCAACTTGAAGGACTGGGCATGCCGATCGAGGTGGTGGACCCCGCAAGCCTCGGCGCGCGTTGAGCGGCTGAACGAACTCCGCGCGGTCGGGTGGTGCAACTCCCGACCGCGCATCATCTGGAAAGGACAGGACATATGTCGATCGACGGCAGCTATGATTGCGTGACCAAATCGCCGATGGGCGACCAGAAGTCGGTGTTCACCGTCAAGAGCGACGGTTCGACCTTCACCGGCGAGAATGCGGGCCAGATGGGCAGCCTTCAGGTCGAGGACGGCAAGGTCGACGGCAACACTCTCAGCTGGAAGATGCAGATGAAGGTGCCGATGCCGATGACGCTCGACTGCACCGCGACGATTGACGGCGACACGCTGACCGGCACCGTCAACGCGGGCGCGTTCGGCTCGATGCCGATGACCGGCACGCGCAAGGCCTGATCGCCGAAAGTAGAATAGGAAAGGGCGTCCGGAGCGATCCGGGCGCCCTTTTCTGTGCGCGCGGTGTGGTTGGAGGCGAACCGCTCCATGTCGCGGCGTCACCCACTCGGCCACTGCTCCGGCCTTCGCCGGAGCCCATGCGTTCGAACCCCGCGCCCCCTACCGCAGCGCCGCCGCGACGAAGTCCGCGGCGCGTTCGCCGATCATGATCGAAGGGGCGTTGGTGTTGCCGCTGACGAGGCGCGGCATGATGCTCGCGTCGGCGACCCACAGCCCCTCGACATGGCGCGATTTGAGTGTGGGATCCACCACCGCGTCCGTATCGGCGCCCATGCGACAGGTGCCGACGGGGTGATAGACCGTATCCGCGCGGTCGCGGATCTGGTGGTCGAGCGCTTCGTCGTCGTCATAATCGACCGGGTGGCGGTCGACGCCCCGGTAGTCGGCGAGCGGCGGCGTGTTGAGGATGCGGTGCATCATCCTCACGCCGCTCCGCAGCACCGCGATGTCGCGTTCGTCGGTGAGGAAGGCGGGATCGATCAGCGGCGCCGACGCCGCGTCGGCATCGCGCAGCCGCACCGTCCCGCGGCTTTCCGGTCGCAGCACGCAGGCGTGGCAGGAAAAGCCGTGCCCCTTCACCTTGGTGCGGCCGTGATCCTCGAGCATGGCGGGGACGAAATGATATTGCACGTCGGGCGCGGGGAGGTCGGGGCGCGATTTCCAGAAGCCTCCGCTCTCCGCATAGGGCGTGGTCATCACCCCCGTTTTCCTGCGGCGATGTTCGAGGATGGCGAGCGCCATCTTCCACGTGCCGGAGAGGCTCGAGCCGATGAAGTCCTTCGACGCCGTCTGGTAGCTCGAGACATAGTCGATGTGGTCCTGAAGGTCGCCGCCTACCGCTGGCACGTCGGCGACGACGTTGATCCCGACCTCGCGCAGATGCTCGCCCGGCCCGATCCCCGACAGCATTAGGAGCTGCGGGCTGTTGAAGGCGCCGGCGGAGAGCACCACGCCGCCGCGTGCCTCCAGCGTTTCGGCACCGCTGCGGCTGCGGATGCGCACGCCGGTGACGCGCCCTTCGTGCACCTCCAGCCGTTCCACCAGCACGTCGGTGCGGATGTCGAGGTTGCTGCGGCCACCCACATCCTCGAGGTAGGCGCGCGCCGCGGACCAGCGCTCGCCGCCCTTTTGCGTCACCTGATAGACGCCAAAGCCCTCCTGCCGCTCGCCGTTGAAATCGGCGGTACGCGGCAGCTGGAGCATGGCGGCGCTTTCGACAAAGGCGCGGCTGCCGGGGTTGACCCAATTCTGGTCCATGACGTTGAGCGGCCCGCCCGCGCCGTGAAAGGCGTCCGCCCCACGCTCGTTATTCTCCGCGCGCTTAAAGTAGGGGAGGACGTCGACAAAGCTCCATCCGGCGCAGCCGAGTTCCGCCCAATGGTCGTAGTCCCAGGCGTTGCCGCGCACATAGAGCATGGCGTTGATCGCCGAGCTGCCCCCCAGCCCGCGTCCGCGCGGCTGATAGCCGGTGCGACCGTTGAGCCCGCGCTGCGGCACCGTTTCGTAGCGATAGTTGGAGACGTCCTTGATGAAGGGCATCATCCCGGGTGTCTTCACCTGAAAGCTGTTGTTGGCGCCCCCCGCCTCAACCAGGCAGACGCGGCGGGTGCCGTTTTCGGACAGGCGTGCGGCGACCGCACTCCCCGCCGAACCGCCCCCGACAACGATGATGTCATAACTCGCCATGCGTCCTGCCTCTCTCCGATGCGAGGGCCGCCTGGCGTGTTCGCCATAGCGCGCGGATGTCTTCGCTGGTGCGGCGGCTGCCGTCGTGGCTCCACCCCGGCGGGCCGAAGGCGTAGCCGAGCTTGGCGCGCCATGGCGCCGCGATCACGTCGCGGGCGATGCCGACCCATTCGTGGAACGCCGCCCAGATGACGCTGAAACTGCCGAGCTGATGGACGAGGCCGTAGCGCGGGCGCTCATCCTCGCGCTCGGGTACGTAGCTGCCGAACATGCGGTCCCAGATGATGAACACGCCGGCAAAGTTCGCGTCGAGGTAGCGGGGATTGGTCGCGTGATGGACGCGGTGGTGCGACGGGGTGTTCATCACCGCCTCGAACCAGCGCGGCAGCCGCCCAATCGCCTCGGTATGAATCCAGAATTGGTAGACGAGGTTCAGACCTGCGCAAAAGAACACCAGCACAGGATGAAAGCCGATCAGGAACAGCGGCAGCCGAAAGATGAAGGCGAGGCTGAAGAACCCCGTCCACGTCTGCCGGAGCGCAGTGGTGAGGTTATAGTGCTGCGAGCTGTGATGGATGACGTGGCTCGCCCAGAACCAGCGCACGCGATGCGCGGTGCGGTGAAAGGCGTAGTAAGCGAGGTCGTCGAGCAGGAAGCACAGCGGCCAGGCCCACCAGACGAAGCCAATCTCGAACAGGCGGTGCTGATATATCGCCATCGCCAGCGTAAAGACGATGCCCCCGGTAAGCGCGCCCGCGATGGTGCTGCCAAAGCCGAGCAGCAGCGACGTGCGCGTGTCGTTGGGTTCGTAGCGGGTGGGATCGCGGCGCTTCACGATCCACATTTCGAGCAGGATCAGCGCGATGAAGCCGGGAATCGCCCACTGCACCACGTCGGGGAGCGCGGGGATGTTCACGCCGCGATCCGCCCTAGGTCGCGCGCAAACACCGGCGCGCGCTTACCTAGGCGTAGCGTCACCGGGCCGAAGCGGCGATCGGCGGGGGTGACCGTCAGACGGTCGCGGTCGAGCCGCAGAGTGGTGCTGCGGTCGATCCTCCGCGCGGCATGAGCGGCGCCGTGCGCGCGGATCAGCATCGCGGCTCCCGCAGCGTCGCGCACGATCGCGGCGTGGCCGGAGACGTCGACCGCCGCGTCCACTCCGACGAAGCCGCATTCGGCCTCCTCGGCGAGGCGGATGGCGTGCGCATCGTCGCGGATGGCTCGCTGGCCCGTTGCGGGGCCGAGCTTCATGCGCGCGGTCAGCCAGGCGAGTGCAAGCACCGCGAGCAGGCTGCCGACCAGCGGCAGTGCGATGGTCAGCGCGGCCTTCACGGCGCGGGCGAGCTTCGCCCCTGTGTGCCGAGCATCTGCAGCGTCGGGCGCAGCGGCGTCAGGTCGTAGCCCGCGCCTGCCGCCGCCGCGATCAACCCGTCGGCATCGTCTCCAGCCTGCGCCCGCGCCAGCGCCCACAGGTGCGTCGAGCGCGTGCCCGAGCGGCAGTAGGCGAGCACCTTCCCCGGATGCGCCGCGATCGCGTCGTTGAGCGCAGGGAGGTAGCTCGCCTCGAACTGCCCCGGCGCGACGGGCAGGTCGATGTAGGCGAGCCCCAACCGCTCCGCCTCCTGCGCGACGTCCGCGGCGGTGGGGGCGGAGGGGTCCTCCCCGTCCGGGCGGTTGTTGACGATCAGCCCCACCCCTTGCGCCTTGGCCGTAGCGAGGTCGGCCAGCGCAATCTGCGGCGCTACGGCGAAATCGGGTGTGAGTGAGCGCGCATCCATGCTGACAGGCGTGTCATTAGCGCGCGCTGGGGTCAAGCGGGTGGCGGCGCCCTCCTCTCGTCATTGCTTCATCCCGCTTGCGATGACGAGGGGTAAGTCAGCTCCGCGACCCGTCGGCGGCGGCGACGGTATCGGCCATTGCGGCGCCGCGGGTGCCCATCGGTGTCTCCGCGCCGTCGGTGGTGTCGCGCGCGGTCTGGCGTTCGAGCTCGGCGTTGAACTCCGCTCCGAACAGCAGGATGTAGGCGCTGAGGTAAAGCCACATCAGGAACGAGACCACCGCGCCGAGCGCGCCGTACGTCGCGTTGTAGCTGCCGAAGCGACTGACGTAGAAACCGAACGCCAGCGTTCCCGCGAAGATGCCGACGCTCGCCAGCAGCGCCCCGGGGGAGAGCCAGCTCCAGCGCGCGTTGGCGCGGTCGGGGGCGTAGCGGTAGATGGCGGCGATCAGCGCCGCAGTGACGATGGCGGCGATGCTCCACGCGACCAGCGTTCCGATCAGCGGCAGCGGCGCGGCAGCGGGGATGGCGTTACCGAGCAGGCTCATCGCCCCGATCGCCAACACCACCGCGATGCCGACCGCGATCGCACCCAGCGTCATACCCAGAGCGATCAGCGTCAGCCGGATGAACCCGCGGCTCTCCGCCTCCTCATAAGTGACGTTGAGCGCGCCGATGATCGCCTTGGCGCCCTTGGTCGCGCCATAGATGGAGAGCAGCGTTGCGGTCAGCAGCCCCACGCCCTTGCGCGTCGGCGCGGTGCTAGTGATCGCCACCAGCTGCTCGCCGATGATCCGCGCGACGTCCTGCGGCAGGTTCTGCACCAGGACGAGCAGGTGCGAGGCGACGTTCGCCTGATTGGCGACCAGGCCGTAGATCAGCACGATCGACGCCAGCAGCGGCACGAACGCAAGGAATGCGTAGAACGCGACCCCCGCCGCGAGCAGGTCGAGATTGTCGCGCGATGCTTCGCCAAATGCCCGCTTCGCGATCTGCCACCAGCCTTTGAGCGGCACTTGCCACGGCTCACGGGCGTGGCGGCCTGGGGCACTGGAGCGGGGTCGCGAGGTGGGCGTCATCGCCGGCGCTTATCGCAGAGACCTCGGATGCGCGCTACCGGGGACGTGGAGGCGCAACCGTCGCGAGCGCCCCGTACCGCTCACCGCATATGATAGTCCGCGACGGCGCGGCTCACCGCCTGCATCAGCGCCATCCGCTCCGGCACCGGCGCAGTGGTGGAGGCGAGCATCACCGCAACGGCATAGCGCGTGCCGTCGGGGGCGGTGAGGATGCCGATGTCGTTATAGCCGGTGGCGAGCGAACCCAGCACCTGCCCGGTCCCGGTCTTGTGGGCGACGCGCCAGCCTGGCGGCACCCCCGCCTTCAGCCGCTGCGGGCCGCTGGTGGTGCGGTGCATCGTGTCTATCACCCGCCGCGTCGACGCGGGTGAGAGGAGCTCGCCACGCGCCAGCGCCGCCAGTGCATCGACCACCGCCTGCGGTTGCGCGCCGTCCTCCGGGTTGGCGAGGTAGCGGTTGAGCGCCGCCTGCCGCAGCTCCAGCGGCACCATTCCCCGCGCGGCTTCGAACCCGCGTCCGGCGGAGTAGCGTTGCTGCCATTCGACCCCGGCAATGCGGCTCTGCAGCAATCGCTCACCCGGGCCGAAGCGGATCCCGGTGATGCCGCGCTGGCCGAGAAAGCCGCGCACCGCATCGGGCCCTCCGGCGTAGCGCAGCAGCGCTTCGTTGGCGGTGTTGTCGCTGCCGGTGATCGCCTTGTCGATCAGCGAATCGACGCTTTCGCGCACGATCCCTTCGCTCTGCACGCGGCGCGCGAGCGGCTGATTGAACAGCGTGAGGTCGTCGCCGGTGATGGTCACCTGATCGAACAGCGCGCCCTGGCCCGCGTCGATCTTTGCCAGCGTCGTCAGCGTCACCCACAGTTTGGACACGCTTTGCTGGGGGAAGAATTCGTCCCCGCGCCGCGCCAGGCTCCAGTTGCCGTCGATGCGCCGAACGGCGATGCCGGTGCGTCCCGGAAAGCCGCGCCACAGCGCATCGATCGTCGCCTCGAGCCCCGCCGGCGGACGCTCGGCGCCCACAGCGGGGCGATAGGGGACGGGTGCGGGCGCTGGCATCGGCGCGGG
>CAKZIN010000061.1 GCA_936933955.1 uncultured Sphingopyxis sp.
CGGCCGTGGGTCGCCTGCATCTCGCGCATCGCCTGACCGATCAGCTCCGCCGCGCCGTGAAGACTCGCAGCCGACATGATCGTCTCGGTCGTCTCCCCAAGCAGGTAGCGATCGAGCTGCGATTGGATGCGTGTGACGATGCCCTGCGTGATAGAAAGATTGCCGGCGGTCATTAGCACGATCGCCCGCTCGCCCGGCTCCTCCCAGGTGAACATCTTGCGAAAGCGCGAAATATTGTCGACGCCCGCGTTGGTGCGCGTGTCGGAGAGCATAACCAGCCCTTCCTCGACGTTGATCGCCACGCAGTAGGTCATTGTTGCTGCTGCTCCTGCTGCGCGCGGCCCTGCTGCTGCGGGGCGTCGCGTTGCGCCGATGCGGCGCGAGCAGGCTCCGGCGCGGGCGCGGGCTCGCCCGTGCGACGCGGACGGCGGCTGTCCTGCGCGGCACGCATGCGCCCGACCTGAACGAGCTGCTCGTCGCCCGGCTGCGCGAGGGCGATGCGGACGTCGGCGTCGACGCCGCTTGCGCTGCCACCGACTGCGTGCCCACGTACCGGCGCCGCGTCGCGCGCATCGAGCCCGGTCGTCAGCCGCACGTAACGCGCGGTCGGACAGAGGTTGGCGGACGGATCGAAGCCCACCCAGCCGAGCCCATCGACCCACGCCTCGGCCCAGGCGTGGGTTTCGTGCAGCGGATGGCCATCGTCCTTCGCCAGCAGGTAGCCGGTGACATAACGCGCCGGCACGCCATGCGCGCGAGCAGCGGCAATGAAGACGTGCGCCTGATCCTGACAGACGCCGATCCCACCGCTCATCGCTTCGATGGCGGTTGTGTCTGTGCCCGTCACGCCGCTGACGTAGCGCAACCGCTCATGCACGCGCTCTCGCAAGGCGTGGAGCCAGGCGAGGCGATCGTCCGGGCCGGGCGCGGGGAGCAGGTCGCGGATCGCGCGGTCGGCGCGAGTGTGCGGCGTCACCCGGCAAAAGATGTCCTGCGCCAGCCGCACGGTGAGGCCCGTGACAAGCCCCGCGCGATCCTCCGTTTCGACGAGGCCCTGGGCGACGATGTCGACGTCGCCCGGCGGCACCGGCCCTGCCCACAGCCCGGCGCCCTCACCATAGCCGGTCTCGGTCGAGGGAGCGACCTCCTCGCCGTTGACGGTGACCGCCCAGCGCTTGATCGCCAGCGCGGCGTAAGGCTCGGGCCACAGCCGCAGCGCGAGGCTGAGCCGCCCCGAACCGCGCGGGAAGTGGTAGACCGTTCGATGGGTGACGACCAGTCGCAGGCGTTTCGCTTCAGACGAAATGATACGCCTCCCCGATATCGCGCGAGGTCCGGTCGAGCTCGGCGAGCGATTCCAGCACGAACTCGTGCAGACCATATTGGAAAATCGCGCCCGCACGCATCCGCTGCAACCGGGTGTCGAGGCGGGCGACGCTGCGGTCCGCCTCCTGCTCTCCGCTCACCGTCTGCGCCAAACGGTCGAGATGATAGCGCAATTGATCGACGCTGTAGGCGAGGCTGCGCGGAAAGATGCGGTTGATCAGCAGGAAGTCGGTGATGTGCCACGGCCGCACATTGTCGCGATAGACATGGTAATAGGCGCGCAGCCCGGACACCGTCTGAAGCAGCGCATTCCAGCGATAATGGTCGCGATGCCCGCCCATCACCTCCCCCTCCGGAAGGAGCAGGTGATAATTGGTGTCGAGCAGCCGCAGGGTGAGGCCCGCGCGCTCCACCGCGCCACCGATGCGCAGAAAATGATAGCCCTCGTTCCGCAACATCGAGGTCGAGACCGCGCCGCGAAAGCGCGCGACATAGCCTCGCGTCCAGTCGATCAGTTGCGGCAGATCACGCACGGCACGCTCGGTGTTGAGCCGTTCCAGCTTGCGCCACCCGTCGTTCAGCGCCTCCCACATCTCAGCCGTCAGCGCGGTGCGCACCGCCCGCCCGTTGGCACGCGCGCGGTCAAGGCTGGCGCGGATCGAGGAGGGGTTGTCGGGATCGAGTAGAAGCACCGCGACCGCGTCGGCCTCGCTGACTTCCGCGCCCCGATCGACGAAGCGCTCGCACCCGGCGACGCGCAGCACCGAACGCCAATCGTCGGCGCTGATGCCATCGGGCAGCATCGACAGACGCCGTCCGAACATGAGCAGTCGACCGGTCGCGTCGGCACGCTCAGCATAGCGCGCCAGCCAATAGAGGTTGGACGCGGTTCTCGACAGCATCTGGGTCATGGCTCGAGCACCCAACTGTCCTTCACTCCGCCCCCTTGCGAGCTGTTAACCACCAGCGACCCTGGCGTCAGCGCGACGCGGGTGAGGCCGCCTGGAACGAGACGAATATTTTTGCCGACCAGGCAGTACGGACGGAAGTCGACGTGTCGACCGACGATTTCAGCCGCACCGCCCTGCCCTTCTGCCAGCGTTGGCGCGGTCGACAGGTCGAGCGTCGGTTGCGCGATGTAATTGTCGGGATTCGCGCGGATACGCTTCGCGAACGCCTCGATCTCCGCCTGCGTAGCCTTGGGCCCGATCAGCATGCCGTAACCACCCGAGCCGTGCACTTCCTTCACCACCAGATCGGCGAGATTTTCGAGCACATAGTCAAGCTCACCGCCCTCCCCGCAGCGCCACGTCTGGACGTTCGGAAGCAGCGCCTCCTGCCCGAGGTAGAAGCGGATCATCTCGGGCACGTAAGTATAGATCGCCTTGTCGTCGGCGATCCCTGCGCCGGGGGCGGAAACGATCGTCACCTGCCCGCGCCGATAGGCATGGAACAGCCCGGGCACGCCCAACAGCGAATCCGGTCGAAACGCGAGCGGGTCGAGGTAGGCGTCGTCGATGCGGCGATAAATGACGTCGACCTGCCGCGGACCGGCGATCGTCTTCATCTTCACCCCGCCGTCATCGACGATCAGGTCGGCCGGCTCCACCAGCTCGACCCCCATCAGGTCGGCGAGATAGCTGTGCTCATAATAAGCGGAGTTGAGCGGACCCGGCGTCAGCACGACCGCGGTTGGATCGCCGCGGCTTGCGGGAGGCGCCATTTCTCGCAGCGTTTCAAACAAGAGCTGCGGGTAGTTCTCGACCGGGCGCACTTGGCCGCCAGCGAATAGCGTCGGAAACATCCGCTGCATGATCGCGCGATTTTCGAGCATGTACGAGACGCCGGACGGGGTACGGCAATTGTCCTCCAGCACTGCGAAGTCCTGCGCGCCGGTGCGCACGATATCGATCCCGACGACGTGGCTGTAGACGCCCCCCGGCGGGTCGAAGCCAAGCATTTGCGGCACGAACGCCGCATTGTCGTAGACCAGCCGCCCCGGGACGATACCCGCCCGCACGATCTCTCCGCGGTGATAGATGTCGTGGATGAAGGCGTTGAGCGCTCTCGCTCGCTGCCGGATCCCCTGGTCGAGTCGGCTCCATTCGCGCGCAGAAAAAACGCGGGGGATAAGGTCGAAGGGGATCAGCCGCTCGGGATCGCCGCCTTCGCCATAGACCGCGAAGGTGATGCCGATGCGCCGAAAGATCGCCTCCGCCTCCTCGCGACGGTGATGGAGGCCGTCGACGCCGACTTCATCGATCCAGCGCGCGACGTCGGCGTAGGCGGCGCGGGTCAGACCGTCTTCGTCACGCCATTCGTCAAACGCCATCAGCCCCGGCCCTGCCTCTCACCCTGAAACGCGCCGCTTAGGCGGCGGGTGGAGCGGGGGCAAGGTCCGGTCCGGTCGCGTTCAGCGCGACGCCACTCGAACGCGGGTGCGCGTCGCGGCGAGCCGCTGTCCGGGCTGCGCTCGGCTGGCCCACAGCACCGTCTCACTCGGCGCCATTGCGCGCACGAAGCAGCGCCCACGCGCCAGCGATTGGCAGGCACGCGCCGCCGCCGCCTGCGAGCCAAAGCCCGTGAGCGAAAGCCGGTAGAAAGTCCGCCCGCGCACGACCGCGCGCGTGGTCACCGCGCGACGCGCCGCGATGTCGGGGGAACGTGCGGCCAATCGCCGCCATTCGCTGCGCGCGGTGCCCGCACGATCGAACGCGGCGAGCTGGATGCTCCACCGCCCGTTGGTCGCCTGCCGGGCGCTGCCGAGGCGAACCGCAGCCACAATGCGAGGCGCGCTACGGGCGCGGAAAGGTCGACTGACCGCTGCAACGATGCGCTCGAGCGTGCTGCGCGAGGCGGCTTCCGCCCGGGTGGGGAGAGGCTGCACCACCGGGTTGGACACGAACTGGAGACTCGCCGGCGCGACCGACGCAACCTGTTCCGTCGGCGCAGGCATAGCCGCAGGCGCGGGTAGAGCCACGGTCGCAACCGGCTGCGGTGCGGGCGGCGCCTCCAACGCGGGGGCCGGGGGCGGCGGAGCGGGCGGCGTCGCCTCGGCGAGCTGCGCGCGGACCTCCGGCGCGACTTGTGCGTCCGGCGCACGCGGCGCGTAGAGAGCGAGCGGCGCAGGATCTTCGCTCGCCGCAAGCCGGGGCGCACGCGTGTGCCCGTCCAGCGCGAGCCGGTGCGGCATGCCAGGATCATCGCTCGCATCACGACCGAGCAGGCCCGCGATCTTGGCGCGACCCGTGGAGGCGCCTGCGATGCGCGCCCATTCGGCAATGCGCTGCTCCGACGCGGCAGGTCCAATGTCCTGCGCGGCGATCACCCGGGCCTCCAGCCAACGCCCCGCTAGGGCGTAAGCGAGAGCAAGGTTTTGCCGATCCCGCGCCGTCGCATCGTTGGCCCGAGCGACGTCAGTGAGCACCATCACCGCCCGCTCCGCCGAACCGGCCAGCGCCAGCGCAAGGCCGTAATCGGATGCGGGCAGACGCTCGGCATTGCGATCCAGCAAGGCGAGCGCGTCCGGCGAGCGATCGTTGGCGACCAGCGCCATCGCCGCGCCGACGATCGTGCGGCTGTCGCTCGCGCCAAGTGCAAGCGCCGCGTCGAAGCTTTCATCGGCCGAAACGTAGCGCCCAGCCGAAAGATATGTCCGCGCGAGCAGAGCGCGATGTTCCGGATTTTGCGGGTCGGCAGCAACCGCCGCTTCCGCGCTCGTGACCGCACGATCGAGCCGACCGCGCGCAAGCTCGCGTTGCGCATCTTCAGCGGAGCGCGCGGCGGCGGCCGGGTTCACTCCGGCGTCGCCGGCGTCCGCCTGCAGCGGCGCGAAGCTCAGCGTGCCGAGCGCGAGCATCACCGCAGACGCGGCGAGTTTGAGGCGCGCTTTCGGATCGAGCTGCATCATTCCTGTCCTTCCGAAGCGGCGTTCGCGAACGCCGTCACCGCCGGCTGGTCGGCGAGAAACTGGTCGAGCAGCCGCACGAGCAACTGCTGCGAGGAAAGGTTTGCCGTAACGCTCGCCAACCGCAGCTTGAGGTGGCGCTCCGGATCGAGGCGCAGCGTGAACGCGTAGCTCCCACGCGCGCCCGGTTTCACCCGCGGCGCGCGAGCAACCCGCGGTCGAGGTTGCGACTGCGTCTCGGCCGCAACGGTCGGCGACCCACCAGCGAGCGACGCGGCGAGCGCGGCCTGCTGCTCCGCGACCGGGCTCGGCACCTGGTCGGGCACGCTCACCCCAACTGTGATCGGTGCGATCTCTGCCGCAGTCGGCGCATCGACGAAATCGTCGAGAGGGCGGTCGGGCGCGGCGGGATGCGTCAACATCGGCGTCAGGCCGTGATCGACGTGGCGCACAGGTTCGACGTCGCTCTGAACGGGGTCGACATCATAGCCCATGTCGTTCCAGCCGAGGTCTTCGTGCGCCTGGTGCGCGACGTTTCCGCTAAGGCTCGCGAAGCCGCCGAGCGGCATCTGACGACGCATTGCGGGGCGCGCCGCGCCCTTACGAGCGAGGAGGCCTGCCGACAGCGATGCGATAGGTTTGGATTCTGCCATGTCTCTCGCCCTCCCCGTCAGCTCGCGACGCGGCGGCCGAAGCCGCCACCGAGGGGACGAATTGCGCCCGGAGCGACCGGCTGCGCGGCCATCGTCGGCGCGCTGAATACGGTGCGGCGGAAATTCTTTTCGAGGCGATCGGAGACATAGTCCCACAGCGCCACGACCTCCTGCGAGGAGCGGCCGTTGGGATCGACCTCCATTACTGTGCGCCCGTCGATCATCGACGCGGCAAAGTCAGTGCGGTGGTGAAGCGTTACCGGCGCCACGGTGCCATGCTGCGACAGCGCAACCGCTGCTTCGCTGGTGATGCGCGCCTTTGGGGTCGCTGCGTTGACGACGAAGATCAGCGGCTTGCCCGCCCGATCGCAGAGGTCGACCGTGGCTCCCACCGCGCGCAGATCGTGCGGGCTGGGTCGCGTCGGCACTACAATCAACTCCGCGACCGAAATCACGCTTTGGATGGCCATGGTGATCGCGGGGGGAGTGTCGATGACGGCGAGCTTGAAGCCCTGCTGCCGCAGTATCTCGAGGTCATTGGCCAGCCTTGCAACCGTCGTCTGCGCGAAAGCGGGATACTCGCTCTCACGCTCGTTCCACCAGTCGGCGAGGCTGCCTTGCGGATCGATGTCGATCAGCACCACGGGACCATGCCCGGCGCGCTGCGCCTGAACGGCCAAGTGCCCCGACAGTGTCGTCTTGCCCGACCCGCCCTTCTGTGAGGCCATCGCCAATACGCGCAAAGTACGTCCCCCGAATTTAGGTCCACCCCAGGTATCGGCGTCGGCACATGCCCCAATCATCCTAAAGATTGGGTTAAGCGGCGCCGCTCGGCGCTTGGCTGGGAACCCGGCGGCGGCTAAACTCTGTCGGCAGGTAAAGAGCGGGTGACAGGATGCGGCGGCGACTGGTTCGGGTGAGCATGATGACCTTGGCGCTGGCGAGTGCGGGCGTTGCGCAAGCGCAGGTCGTGCGCGGGGTCGAAGCGTGGGAGCGCGGAGATTACCCGAGCGCGGTGCGCGAATGGCAGGCGCTCGCCGAGCGGGGCGACGCCGACGCGCAGTTCAACCTCGGTCAGGCTTACAAGCTCGGCCGCGGGGTGCCGCAGGATCTGACCCGCGCCGCCGAACTCTTTGGTCGAGCCGCCGCGCAGAACCATTTGCAGGCCGCCGATAACCTAGGACTCGTTCTCTACGATTTGGGGCGGCGGGATGAGGCGATGCCGCACCTCATGCGCTCCGCAGATCGTGGGGAGCCGCGCGCGCAATTCGTGCTGGGCGCGGAGTTATTCAACGGCGTGCGCATGTCGCGCGACTGGCCCCGCGCCTATGCGCTGATGAAGCGCTCGGCGGATCAGGGGCTCGAGCGCGCGACTGCCGCGATGACCCAGATGGACGCCGCGATCCCGATCGAACAGCGCCGCCGAGGGCTCGAGCTGGCGCGGGAAATGGAGAGCTCCGAGCAGCGCGCGCGCCTCGCCGCGGTGGCGCCGCCCCCTTCAGCTCCCGCCCCCCGTTCTCCCGGGGCGACCGCGACCCCGCCCTTGCGGCCCGGTGAGGCGACGCCTGCTCCGAACGTGCGGACAGCCGCATCGCGGGAGGCTGCGGCGGTGGTCCCCCCGCGCGCTCCATCACGCCCTGAAACGTCGCCGCCCGCTCGGCCAGCGTCGCCGCCCGCCACTTCGACCTCGCGAGCGGCCGCGCCCGCCGCCGCAACCGCCGCGAACGGCCGCTTCTGGATCCAGCTTGGCGCATTCTCCTCGCGGGACCGTGCGGAGAGCGCGTGGAGCGCGATGCGCGAGCGGACCGCCGGAGCCGGCCCTCGCTACGTCGCGGCCGGGAACGTCGTGCGATTGCAGGCTGGTCCCTATGCGACACGCACCGCCGCTCAATCCGGCTGTACGCGTGCCGGAAACGGTTGCTTCGTCGTCAGTCCGTAACCCAGTCCGCTTCCGCTATCCCACACGCATAGAGGATCGCGCGGTGGTCGGTGTGGCGGATCGCGCACTGCGCCGCATCCGCCGCCACCGCATGCGGACGATAGGCAACCGACCAGCCCGCCGCCGCGAGCATCGGTGCGTCGTTGGCCCCATCCCCAATCGCGAGCGTCGCGGCGCGCGGAACGCCGCCCGCCACTTTCCGCTCCAGCGCAGCGAGCTTGGTCGACGCGTCGACGATTGCGCCCTCGACCTTGCCGGAGAGGTGATCGCGCTCAATCTCCAACCGGTTGGCGATCACGTCGTCGAAACCGATCGCCTTCGCCACCGGCTCCGCAAAGCGTGTGAAACCGCCTGACACGAGCAGCGCCTTCGCGCCCCTCCCCTTCAGCGTTCGCACCATCGTCCGCGCGCCCGGCATCAGCTGCACGCGTTCGGCGAGGCATCGGTCGAGTGTCTCTGCAGGCATCGCTTTCAGAAGCGCGACGCGCGCCTCCAACGCCGCGCGGAAGTCCAGCTCGCCGCGCATGGCCCGCTCGGTGATCGCAGCCACCTGCGGCTTGATCCCGGCATAGTCGGCGAGCTCGTCGATGCATTCGACCGTGATCATGGTCGAATCCATGTCGGCGATGATGAGCTGCGGAAGCGGGACGTCATCCTCCCGCAGCAGCAAATCGATCGATGGGAGTGCGGCCTCGAGGACGGTCCGCGCCTGCCGCAGCGGCACCGCCGTAACGACCTGCGCGGCTCGGCCATCCATCAGCGGCCCCGCTTCGCCTTCGACAAGCGCCGTCGCGCGTGCGATGTGCTGCGGATCGAGCCACGTCGGCGCTACCAGAGTGATGATCGCCACGCCCGCACCTCCGCTGCCGCCGCTTGCGCTCATCGCAGGCCCCACCGCCAGCGGCAAGAGCGCGCTCGCGGTGCGGCTGGCGCTGGAACTGCAGCGCCGCGATCGCGAGGCTTTGATCGTCAACGCCGACGCGAGCCAGGTGTATCGCGACATTCCGATCATCTCCGCCCAGCCCACCGAGGCGGAGCGGATGGGGTTGGCTCACGCGCTGTTCGGCCATGTCGATGCAAGCGAGGCGTGCAGCGCCGCCGCCTGGGCGGACGAGGCCCGCGGCTGCATTGCCGATGCGCACTGCCGCGATGTGACGCCTATCCTGGTCGGCGGCACCGGGCTCTACATAACCACGCTGCTAAACGGGATCGCGCCAGTACCGACGATACCAGCGGCCGTGAGAGAGGAGGTCCGCGCCCTCCCGCCCGCTGCCGCCCATGCGGCGCTGCAAACGGAAGATCCCGCAGCCGCCGCGCGCTTTTCGGCCAATGACCGCACCCGCGTCATGCGAGCGCTCGAAGTCGTTCGCGGGACTGGGCGGCCGCTGTCGCACTGGCAGGGGGAGCGTCGCGGAGGGATTGCGGGCTCTGTGACCCTCTTCCCGCTGATCCTGACGCCCCCCCGGGAGTGGTTGGTGCCGCGCATCCGCACACGTATAGACGCGATGTGGGCTGCAGGCGCCCTCGCCGAGGCGGTCACGCTCGACTCGCGCAAGCTCGACACCGCCCTGCCCGCGATGCGCGCGATCGGCGTTCGTGACCTCATCGAAGTCGCCCGAGGGTCCATCGCGGTCGATGAAGGGCTGGAGCGCATTGCCCTCGCCACCCGCCGCTACGTCAAGCGGCAGGACACCTGGCTGAGGCACCAACCGCCCGCTGACTGGCCGCGCTTCGCCGATCCCGGAACCTATGACGCGGCCGTCGCCCCCCTCGCCGACGCGCTCGTTGACTTGGCCCGGAGCGATCCATAGCCCGTTGTCATGAACGTCTATGACGAGCGCGACGCCGACCTCGACCTGATCCGGGGCCGGCGGGTCGCGATCATTGGCTATGGTAACCAGGGCCACGCGCACGCGCTCAACCTGCGCGACAGCGGCGTGCGCGAGGTCTTGGTCGGCGCACGCGAGGGCTCGCCCAGCGGTGCGAGGGCCGCCGAGGCCGGGTTCCGCGTGCTCACGGTGGCAGAGGCGGCGCGGTGGGCCGACCTCGTCATGCTGCTGGCCCCTGACGAGGATCAGGCGCGGATTTATCGCGAAGAGCTGGAGCCTAACCTTAAAGAAGGCGCAGCCCTCGCCTTCGCTCACGGGCTTAATGTGCATTTCGGGCTGATCGTCCCGCGAACCAACCTCGACGTGTTCCTGATTGCGCCCAAGGGGCCGGGACGCGCGGTGCGCTCCGCCTACGAGGCCGGGAGCGGACTGCCTTGCCTGTTCGCCGTCGCGCAAGATGGGGGCGGGCACGGCAACGGCACTGCCAAGGCGCTCGCGCTCGCCTACGGCGCGGCGATCGGTGCGGGCCGCGCGGCCATGCTCGAAACGAGCTTTCGGGAGGAATGCGAAACCGACCTGTTCGGCGAACAGGCGGTGCTCTGCGGAGGCATCTCGAACCTAGTGATGGCCGGATATGAAACGCTGGTTGAGGCTGGTTACCCGCCGGAAATGGCCTATTTTGAGTGCGTTCACGAGGCGAAGCTGATCACCGACCTCATCTACGAACGCGGCATCGCGCGGATGCGGGAAGCGATCAGCAACACCGCTGAGTTCGGCGACTACGTGACCGGCCCCCGTCTGATCGACGAACGCGTCCGCGCAGAGATGCGCGCGGTGCTGACCGACATACAGCGCGGCCGCTTCGCTCAACGCCTCATGCTAGACACCCAGGCAGGCAGCCCCGAAATGACCGCCGCTCGTCAATGCCAGCGCACTCATCCGATCGAAGCCGTCGGGGAGCGAGTGCGGAACATGATCCCCGGCCTCGGGAAGTAGCGGCGACGCGTCGGCAAGGAGGTTTGTACTCCCCCGCTTGCTGAACGAACGGGAACAGCCCAGACCCTTCCCGCGGCACTCGACCGCTCGGGGAGGGAGATTGTGACGTGCGCTGGTTGACACCTTTCGCCCTAGGGGCTGCCCTCATTGCGACCTCCGCGCTCGCACGTTCGCCGCACGCCGATCGGGTGACCATCTGTCGGGACGCGTTTGGCATCCCGACAATCCACGGCGTTTCGGATGCCGATGCTGTTTACGGAATGACCTACGCCCAAGCCGAGGACGACTTCCCGCGGGTCGAGCGCAACTACCTCATCGCGCTGGGTCGACTGGCGGAGGCGGAGGGGGAAGGCGCACTGTGGAGCGACGTTCGCCAAAGGCTGTGGATCGACGAAGCGGAGCTGAAAGCGCTGCACGCGCGCGCGCCGGCTTGGCTGCGCGCTCTCAACCAGGCGTGGGCGGACGCACTCAACGACTATTTCGTCGACCATCCGAGCGTGACGCCGCGCGCGATCATGCGGTTCGAACCGTGGATGCCGCTCGCCTTTTCGGAAGGGAGCATCGGCGGTGACATTGAACGGGTCGACCTCGCCGCGCTCCGCGCCCTCTACCAGCCCGGGACAGCGAGAGTGGCGCTATACGATCCGTTTGCGCGCGTAGGCGAAGCGCAAGGGTCCAACGGCATCGCCCTCGCGCCGAGCCGAAGCCGCGACGGGCGGGCGCTCCTCCTTATCAATCCGCATACGAGTTTCGCCTTCCGCTCCGAAGCGCAGGTGATGAGCGACGCGGGGCTGCACGTGCACGGCGCGTCAACCTGGGGTCAGTACTTCGTCTACCAGGGATGGAACCGCAATCTTGGTTGGATGCACACCTCCTCCGCGGTGGATAATGTCGATGAGTATCGCGTCCGACTGGAGCCGGACGGACGTCACTATCGCCATGGCTCGGCGATCAGGCCCGTTTCGGTGCGGAACGTCGCCTTTCGAATCCGACGGCCCGACGGAACGATGGAGACGCGTCGCTTCGATCTCCGCGCTACCCACCACGGTCCCATCACTCGCGCCGAATCCGACGGCGCGCTCATCGCCACCGCTCTCATGCACCGGCCGCTGCAGGCGTTGGTCCAGAGCTGGCAGCGCACACGTGCGAGCGGGCTTGCGGACTATCTGCGCATCGCAGAGGGGCGCGCCAACTCGAGCAACAACACGATCCTGGCGACGCGCGCGGGGGACATCGCGTTTCTGATGCCGCAATATGTGCCACGTCGCGATCCCGCGCTCGACTGGACGAAGCCGGTCGACGGCAACAACCCCGCCACCGACGCGCGCGGGCTCCACAGCCTTCGTGAGTTGCCGAGCGTCATCAACCCGCGCTCGGGCTTTGTGCAGAACAGCAACGACGCGCCTTGGCATACTGCGGGCGAAGGCACTCTGCAGGCGGATCGCTACCCGGCCTACATGGACGGCGCCGGCATGAGCATGCGCGGGCTCAACGCGCTCAATCTGCTCGGCGATGGTCGAAAGCACGATCTCGACACGCTGCGCGACCTCGCCTTTTCGAGAGCGCTTCCGGCGTTCGACCGGCTGATCCCGCCGCTGATCGCCGCATTCGACGCGCTTCCCTCTGCCGATCCGCGGCGCGCGACATTGGCTGAGCCGATTGCGCTGTTGCGCGACTGGGACCGACGCTGGGGTCTCGAGAGCGCGGGTTTAACGATCGCCCATCGCTGGGGGACGCTGGCCGTCGAGGCGGTGCCTCCGGGCGGCAGAGCATCCGTGACGTTCGCGGCGATCGATGCACTCCCGGCCGATCGCA
Source organism: uncultured Sphingopyxis sp. (assembly GCA_936933955.1). Classification (GTDB taxonomy): domain Bacteria; phylum Pseudomonadota; class Alphaproteobacteria; order Sphingomonadales; family Sphingomonadaceae; genus Sphingopyxis. The sequence goes on from CAKZIN010000061.1 coordinate 12,466, forward strand.
AGCTGGCGATGCTCGCGGACGTCGCCGACCGCTTGCGACGCGAATGGGGCACGGTCCGCGTGGCCTGGCGCCAGATCAACTGCTGGCAACAGCCGGTGAGCCCGTTCGAACGTCGCTTCAGTGACACGAGGCCCTGCGTTCCCGTCCCCTTCGCGAGTGGGCAGTGGGGGAGTTACGCTACCTTCGTCCCGACCGCGGCCCCCGGCCAGCGCCGCCAATATGGCGTGCACGGCAACAGCTTCGTCGCAACGGTGGCGTTTGGTCGCGAGCCGGAAGCGCGGGCCATCATGGTTGGCGGCCAATCGAGCGCAGTCGGCAGCCGCCACGCCAACGACCAGATCCAGCTCTACGCCACCGGCCAGCTCAGGCCCGTCCCGTGGCGCACATCGAGCGCATCGGGTGGTTTCGTCGAGCGCTACCAGCCCGGCAGACGCGACATGATATCGCAACGTTGATGGCGACGCCGGCCATCAGCGGCTGCTTGAAATATCAATTGATATCTGTACGCTCATGCGATGACCGCTGTTAGACCCCTCCGCCGCGAAGACTCGCAGGCGGCAACGCGGACAGCGCTGCTTGACGCGGCCGAGGCATTGATCCTCGAAAATTCGATGCCGGGCCTGTCCCTGCGGGCGGTCTGCGCACGCGCCGGCTTCACCCAAGGGGCCTTTTATTCGAACTTCGCCTCGCGCGAGGATCTGCTGCTCGCCGTGATGGAGCGCAATCTCGAAGAGCGCGTGCGCACTTTCGGCGAAATGACGCTCGATTTTCAGGCGATGACGTTCGATCAGACCATCGCGCAGATCGGCGAGTGGCTGGCGACGGTGTCCGACCGCCACGAATGGGCGCGGATGGCGATCGAGCTGCGCCTGGAGGCGGTTCGCAACCCAGCCTTTGCTCGCGCCATTGAAGCGGCCGAACAGCGCATTGACCTTCTGTTCGCCGAACGGATCGATGATCTGGTCGCGCATTTCGGACTGACCCCTCGTTTCCGGTCGACGGAGATCGTCGAGGCGCTACTCGTATTGTGGCGCGGCTTGGCACTGCGCGAAGAAGGAATCGGACGCACCCTCCCGATGGCCGACATTTTCATCGCCTGCATGCGCGCGATGCTCGGAGAGCCGCAATGAAGCGTGCGTTCGCTCTGGGGCTGACACTGTTGGCCACCCCCGCGCTGGCGCAGACCCCGCTCGACTATCGCACGGCCGAAGCCGCGATGGCGACCACTCCGGCCGGCACTGCGGCCGCCGATGCGGAGCTGCGCGCCGCGGAGCATCAGGCGAATGCCGTCGCGCATCTCTACCGGCCGACCGTCACCGCATCGGCATCAGTCATCGCTTACGAGAAATCGCTGAGCATCGATCTGACTGGACCGAGAGACCGGTTCATCGGCGATGCGCAAAGCTATCTCGCCGGGTTGCCCGGCCAGTTTCCTCCCGCTTTTGCCGATATCGCAGCGCTGGTGGCCGGGCGCATCGGCCAGGCGCTGCCAGGTCTGCTCTCACCGATCCCCGATCAATACGACTATACCCAGCGCGATGTCGTGGTGCGCCCGAACATCACCGCGATCATGCCGGTTTATACCGGTGGGGCACTCGAGGCCGTGACCGACGCTGCCAGGGCGCAGGTGACCATCGCCCGAGGCGGCCGCGAGGTGGCGCGGGGGGCGAGTGGCCTGCGGCTTGCGGAGGTGTATTTCGGCGCGCAGCTTGCCCGTCAACTGGAGGTGTCGAGCCGACAAACGCTCGCCTCTGCCGAGCAACATTTGAGCAATGTCCGCGCCATGGAGCGCGAAGGCGTCGTGCCCCGTTCGCTGACGCTGGAAGCCGTTGTCGCCCGCGACGCGGCGCAGCGGGCCGCCGACCGGGCGCGGCGCGATGCCGACATGGCGCGACTGGCGCTTACCCGGCTTACGGGTACCACCGACCCCGCGCCGTCCACCCCATTGTTCGTCAACGCAACGCCGCTTCCTCCGCTTACCGCCTTGACCGGCGAAGCGACGCGCAACGGGCAGCTTACGTTGCTGGCGGGTACCGAACAGCTCGCGGCAGCGAGCGAGCGGACTGCTCGCGCGACGATGCGGCCTTCGGTCTTCGTCTTCGGCTCGGTCAACGGCGTGCGCGAGCAATCGCTGCCGGTCGACCCCGACTGGATCGTCGGCGCGACAGTGCGCATCCCCTTGGTCTCACCAGTCAACCGCCGCGAGCTTGTCGCTGCGGCCCAAGCGCGCAGCGAGGCCGCGCGACTGCGCTCCGCCGATGCGCGCATCCGCACCGAGGGCGAGATCGAAAAGGCCTGGCTGATCGCCGATAACGCGCGCCGCGCATTTGGCTCGATGGTCAGCAGCGTTGCGGCGGCGGAGGAAAACCTGCGTGTGAAACAAATCGCCTTCCGCGAAGGCGTCGGCACGGCAGCCGATGTCACCGACGCGCTGACCGCGCTTGGCCTCGCCCGCGCGCAACGCGCTACGGCGGCCTATGAATATGACCTTTCGCTCGCCGCGCTGCTTGCCGCCAGCGGGCAGAGCGAACGCTTCGCCGACTTTGCCGAAGCGGGAGACAGGCAGACCGTCGATGACCGCTGATACCGAGCTTGCACCCGCCGACGCGGTCACAGAAGCGACTGAAGCGCCATCGGGAACGCAGCGTCGCGCGAACTGGCTGCTATTCGCCCTGCCCGTCCTCGCCGTGCTGGCGCTCGTCGGCATTTGGTATTCCTCCCGCCCCGCGCCGGTGTCGCTCCAGGGCACGGTGGAGGCGACCGAGGTCAATGTCGCGACCAAGATACTGGCGCGTGTCGAAGCCGTCGCGGTGGCCGAGGGGGCACAGGTCGGCGCCGGACAGCAGCTTGCGACGCTGTCCAGCCCGGGTATCGATGCGCTGGTGAGCCAGAGCGAGGCCAATCTGGACAGTGCCCGCGCGCTCGATGCCATCGCCAATCAGGGTGCCCGACCGGAGGACATCGCCTCGTTGCAGGGCATCGCCGCCTCCACGCGCGCCGCCGCCAACCTCGCCTCGGTCACCGCCGTGCGGATGAACCGTCTCTACGCGCAGGGCGTGATCTCCGCTCAGCGGCGCGACGAAGCGGTCGCGGCCGATGCCGCCGCGCGCGCCAATGCCGCAGCCGCCGACGCGCAATATCGCAAGGCGGTGGCCGGGACGCGCGGCGAAACCCGCGCAGTGTCGGACGCGCAGGCCGTGGCCGCCGAGGCGCGCAATCGCGCCGCGCGTCGGATCGCCGTCGATACGACAGTGACGTCTCCGATCGCCGGGGAGGTCGGCCGACGCCTGGTCGAACCCGGCGAGGTGGTGGCGCCGGGCGTGCCGCTTTTCCAGATCGTCGACGTCGCTCATCCTCGCGTCACCTTGCGCATCTCCGAAAAGGACTATGCGGGCATGGCCCAGGGCCGCATGCTGACGGGGACCGTGCCTGCGCTCGGCAACCGTGCGGTGCGGCTGCGCGTGACGGCAATTTCGGCGCAGGCCGGCTTTACCAGCGAGAAAGCGACCCGTCAGAGCGCAGGGTTCGACGCGCGCAGTTTCGAGATAAGGCTCGAACCGACCGAGCGGGTCGTTGGCTTGCGTCCGGGCATGAGCGTGCTGTTCGACTGGCCCCAGTGAAGCGCGCATCGGCTCTCGCGCGGCTGGCCGGCGCGGCGCGGCGCGAAGCAGGCTTCATCGTCACCGGTCGTGCGATGCTGCTGGCACTTTTCGTGGTGCCGTTCTGCGCCATCGCGATCATTGCCGCGATGCTGTCGCAAGGCGCGTTGCAGAGGCTTCCGGTGGCGGTCGTCGACAATGCGCGTACCAGCGAAAGTCAGGCGCTCGTCCGCTTACTGTCGGGCCGACCCGAGGTACGGATCGCCGCCCAACCGGTGAGCGACGCGGCGGCCGAAGCGGCGGTGCGCCGCGGCGACATATGGGCCTTCGTCTCGATTCCACGCGGCTTCGGTCAACCGCGTGCCGCCGACGAACCGATCCGCCTCTACTACAACGCAGCCTATCTCAGCGTTGGCTCGACCGTCGAGCGTAGCCTTGCGAGCGCCCTGCGCGGGTCGATCATCGCCGGGATCGAGGACAATGCGT
>CAKZIN010000062.1 GCA_936933955.1 uncultured Sphingopyxis sp.
GGGCGCAGCGGGCGCGGCCGGCGGCGTGGTTGGCGGGGGCGCGCCGGGCGCCGCTTGCTGCGCATAGGCCATTGCCGGCAGCACCGCGCTCATCAGTCCGATCGTCCAACCCGTCGCTCGCATGCCCGTCCTCCTTCGATGCTGGAAGGTCAGCACACAGCGGATTTGGGTAGCGAGACGATGGCCGCTCGGTAGCCCGCTCGGTTACACAGATGCTACAAAGCCCTGCTAGAGGCGAAGGATGGCGTGCGACCCCACCGAACAGGGCCGGATCCTGATCGTCGACGATGATGAGAGCATACGCGATGCGCTCGCGGAGTTCCTCGCGCGCCACGGCTATCAGGTGCGCGCTGCGGACAGCGCAGCGGCTTGCGACCGCGAACTCGCGCGCGGGCCCGTCGATGCGATCATCCTCGACGTGATGATGCCCGGTGAAGATGGGCTGTCGCTGTGCCGTCGGCTGGCGCCAAGCGGGACGCCGATGCTGATGCTGAGCGCGCTCGACGCGGTGACGGACCGCGTGGTCGGGCTGGAGGTGGGCGCATGGGACTATCTCACCAAGCCGTTCGAACCGCGCGAGCTGCTTGCCCGCATTCGGGCGCTGCTGCGACGCACGGCGCCGTCGGCGGAAGCGGGCGTCAGCTTCGCGGGCTGGCGTCTGGACATCGAAGAACGGCGCCTGCGCGACCCCCGGGGCCGACTGGTCGCGTTGAGTGAGGGGGATCACACGTTGCTTGCCGCGTTCGTGCAGCGGCCACAGCGCATCCTCACGCGCGACCTGCTGCTCGATCTCGCCCGCGGCAACGACGCCATGAGCTACGATCGCGCCGTCGACATTGCGGTCAGCCGCCTCCGCCGCAAGCTGGCCGAGGCCGACGCGGAGCCCTTGATCGAGACGGTGCGCGGCATCGGCCATCGCTTCATTCCATCGGTGCGAAGGGCATGACGCGCCCGCCCAGCGCGCTGGTGGCTATCGGCGGCTTTGGCGTGTTCGTGGCGGCGCTTAGCGTGGCGGCGACGGCGGCGGTCGTCGTGTTCGCTCCCCAGCCGCCCCCGACGCGCGTCCGCCCAGCGACAGCCCTCGCCGCGCTCCGGGGGGAGACCGACGGGTTCGTGCGCAGCTACACCGACTCGCCGCCGACCGGCCCGCGGGCGACGATCGTCGAACGTCTGCTCGCCGATGCGCTGGGGCGGCCGCATGGCGACGTGCGCGCCGTCTGGCAGGAACGCGCACTAGCGAGAGTGACGAGCAGGGTCGCTCCGCCATCGGCAGTGACCGTGGGCCGGGCATCCCGGCGGCCGATCGCGAACGGCTCCTGCGACCGTTCGAACGCGGCGAAGCATCGCGCAACCGGGCCACCGGCGGCGTCGGCCTCAGCCTGGTAAACGATTTCGCGACGCAGCACGGTGGCAACTTCGCGCTGCTCGATCAGGAAGGCGGAGGCACCGTCGCGAAACTTTGCCTGCCGCTGGCGCCCGCCGAAGGCTGAGGACAGGCGCGCCGCGAACCTGGTGGGCGGTGACGGGCTCGAACCGCCGACCCTCTCGGTGTAAACGAGATGCTCTACCAACTGAGCTAACCGCCCGCGCCGATCCCTTTGGCGCGGGCGGCGCGGGCGGGCAATAGGGGTGGTTCGGCGCGCGCGCTCAGATCGCCAGACGGGCGTCGTTGAGGCGCGCGAAATAGCGGTGCATCGCGTCGGTCGCGGCATCCGACAGCGCGACAAAGATGCGGCGCCCGTCGAGCGGATCGCTCTGGCGGATGAACAGCCCCGAATCGGTGAGCGTCTTGATCCAGCGCAGCGCCGTGGTGGCCGGCACCGCCGCAGCGATGCACAGCGACGACACCGATACGCGCATCCGGCCGAGCCGCGCGGCGTAGAGGTCGAGCAGCATGTCCCAAGCGGGATCGGCGAACAGCGTCGCGTCGAACAGTTCATCGCGCAGTCGCCGCTGGCGGATCACCAGGCGCGCGTCGCGCGGAGTGACGGTGGCGCGGGCGGGTTCGCTATCCCCGCGCTCGAAACTGCGCCGCGGACTTTCGACGTGGCAATCCTCGATGAAGGGGGAAGGGGCCGGGGCGGCGATGTCGGCCGGGGCGGGCGAGCTTTCCATGCTCATCCGCGCGAGCATTCGGGAGATGCGCTGAACCTCGTCCTGCAAGGCAACGATCTCCCGGTCGCGATCCTGCGCTTCGAGCGAATGGACCACGCCCCGCACCGTGCGAAAGCGGTCGGCTAGCGCGATCTCGATCTCGAGCGGCGAAGGGTCGACCAGCAGGGTGAGGTCGTCGTCGTCGAATGCGGCGAGCACATCGTCGATCTGGTGCATCGAACAGGCGACGCACAGCGACAGCGCCTCCTCCGCCTGACGCGCGGCAATGGCCGACAGGTCGACTTGCGCAGCCGGGGTGAGCGCGAGGAAGGCGACATCGTGCGCGGGTCGGTCGGCCATCTCGGCTAGCGGCACCAGTTCCGCGGCGATCCCCAGATGCGCGGCGATGCCGATCACCGGCTGGCCGTTGCCGTCGCTCCAGACGGTCAGAGCGTGATGTGTGCGGTGGAAAAACGACTGTGGCCCGGCAGCGGGTTCGGCAAACGGATTGGCGTCACGCAACATATCTGGTCCTCTGTAACGCCGCGTCCCTCACCCGGCGCCGTTCCGGATTTACTATGGATGGCCGGCTTGATGCCTAGGAAGCATCGGCGTCGCTTTGGTGCCGCTATGGTGCAAAAGCGCGGCAGGCCCCATTAACCATATCCGCTTCGGAGAGAAATCGTCATTCCGCGAGCCCGCCGCCCAGTTCGAGGACGCGCTCCCACTCCGCGTCGGTGAACGGCACCACCGACAGTCGCGACTGACGCACCAGCTTGTTGTCGGAGAGGCTGGCGTCACCCTTGATCGTGGCGAGGGTGACGGGGGAGCGCAGTTTGGCGACCGGCTCCACCCGCACCGCGACCCATGGGCTGCCCTCCCCCGCGGTGGGATCGCGAAAGGCGGCCTCGACGATGCGGACCACGCCGACCACCTCCTTGCCGGTGACGCTGTGGTAGAAGAACGCTTCGTCGCCGACCGCCATGTCGCGCAAGTTGCGCGCGGCGGCATGGCTGCGCACCCCGTCCCAGGTGCCACGCTTTTCGCGCACCAGATCGTCCCAGCCATAGGCGTCGGGTTCGGACTTCATCAGCCAATGCGCCACGTCAGCGAACTCCTGTAGAGGGGTTGGGCGCGGGCGGCCCCGGCGGCGCGATCATCGTTATGCCGCCCGTCGGCAGCGGCCCGACCCAGCGGTCGAGCACATAGGTCGCGCCGTTACGCGACGGGATGTGCGCATCGCCGAGCGTCGCCGTGCTGCCGTCCGCCATCGTCGCGCGGATCATCTCCCCCTCGAGCGAAAAGGTCACCGCTTCGCCCGCGCGGTTGCGCAGTTGCAGCGGCGCCGCGCCGCTCGCGCGGATGGCGGTCTTGAGCTCCTGAGCGGGCCAATTGCGGTCGAAGGACAGGCGACGGATGGCGACCGTCACCGCCGGGCTCGGCGCAACGTTGGCGAGCGCGACGCGCTGCGCCTCATCCAGCTGCGCGAAAGCGGTGTCGCGCGGCGCGAGCAGCGTCGCCTGCTCCATCCGCGCCAGCGCCGCGCCTTCGCCGCTGACGCGCAGCATGCGATTGAAGGTCGCGAACTCACCGAGGGCGATCGCGACGACGACGTTGTGCGGCTCTTGCGCGCGGGGCGGGGGCGGGCGCTGCGGTCGCGCCTTGGCAACCGCCTGCGCGGCGGCGGGCGTAGCGGGTGCCGCGCCCTCGTCGTCACGCGCGCAGGCGGCGAGCGAGAGGCCCACGACAGCGGCCATCAGCGTT
>CAKZIN010000063.1 GCA_936933955.1 uncultured Sphingopyxis sp.
CGCAGACGCGAGCGGGCCCCCACCCCTTCCCCTCCCCACAAGGGGGAGGGGGTTCGCGTTGCTCCTGCCGTCGCGCTCGCCTACGACGCGATCGTGTCCGCGACGCGCACCCCCCTCCTTCCGCGCCCCCTCCGCCTGAGCGCCATCGCGCTCGCGTCGGCGCTGCTGTCCGGCTGCGTCGCGGCGGCAATTCCGCCGATCATCGCCGGCGCGGTGGTCGGGCGGAGGGCGATCGAGGGGTCGGGGCGGGGCGAAGCCTCCGCCGCTCCCGTCTCGCCAAGCGAGGCCACCACCGCTCCCGTGCGGACCGAAGGCGCTCCGGCGCGCTCGGGTGAGGTGGCAAACGACATTCCGCCGATCAGCGCTGCGCCCGCCGCCGAAGCGCCGAACATCGCGGTGAGCGGGTCGAATGCCACGCTCGACGCCGCCGACTTCGCTGGGCGCATCGCGCTACGTCTCGCGGGCCGCGGCGTGCGCACTGCGGCGACGGCGACGCCGCTACCGACCGATCGGGCGACGGGTCCGGGGCAGGCCTCCGCCATCCTCAAACCCGGCACCGCGCTCGAATGGACCGACTGCGCGGACAAGCCCGGGGCGGTGATCTTCGACCTCGACGATGCAAGTGGCCGTGCACGCGTCCCTTCGACGCAGGCCTTTGCGCAGATGATCGAGGCGTTGCGCGCGCTCGAAGCGACGCCGCTGTTCTTCACGCGCACGCAGGACGCAGCGCGGATCGACGCGCTGCTCACCGATCTGCAGGTGAGCGGGGTCGGCTCGGGCACGCGCTGGGCGGAGCTGTGGAGCCCGGGCGGTTACGCCGGGCGCACCCGCGCAGACCTGTTCGCCACCGCATCGCGCTTTCACTGCGTGGTCGCCATCGCCGGGGACCGGCTCGACGATTTCGCGCCAAGCGGGCGGGCATCGGCGCTGCCTGCGGGTGCCGAAGCGGCGCTCGGCCAGCGCTGGTTCCTGATGCGTGAGCTGGGCGCGAGCTGACCGCAGTCAGTCTACGCTCTCACGCAGCACCGCGCGGCCCTCGGCGAGTTGGCGGCGCAGATCGGCCTTGAGCGCTGACGGATTGCGCGCGACGAGGAAGCCAAAGCTTACCCCGCCCTCCTTGCTCGCGGTGGCATGGTGCAGCTTGTGCGCCTGCACCAGTCGCTTGGCGTAGCCCGAACGCGGCACCCAGCGGAAGTAGCGTTGGTGCACCAGACCGTCGTGGGCGAGCGTGTAGAGGATGCCGTAGCCGAGGATGCCGAGCCCGATCCAGGTCGCGGGCGGCCAGGCGTTCGCCCCCAGGACCCATTCGCTGCCGAGCGCGAACATCGAAATGCTCATCGCCGCCCCGACCAGCGCGTAGAGGTCGTTGCGTTCCAGCACGCCATCGTGCGGCTCATGATGGTCGCGGTGCCAGCCCCAGCCCCAGCCGTGCATGATATATTTGTGGCTCGCCCAGGCGACGCCCTCCATCGCCGCGATGGTGGCGATCACGATCGATAGGGGGAGCAGCCATGACGACATGCGCGCAATATACGCCTCCGCACCGCGGCTTACCAGCGCTCCGCCTCCCTTGCGCGGTTGCCCTCCCCCGCCCCCGCGCCTAGGGCACGCGCGCGACAAGCGAAGAGGGGCAAACGTGGCGAATGTTGCGGTGGTCGGCGCCCAGTGGGGCGACGAGGGCAAGGGCAAGATCGTCGATTGGCTCGCCAACCGCGCCGATGCTGTGGTGCGCTTTCAGGGCGGGCACAACGCCGGGCACACGCTGGTCGTCGGCGGCACCACCTACAAATTGTCGCTGCTCCCCTCCGGGATCGTCACCGGCACGCTGTCGCTGATCGGCAACGGCGTGGTGCTCGACCCTTGGGCGCTCCGCGACGAGGTCAAGCGGCTGCGCGGCCAGGGCGTCGCCATCAGCCCAGACAATTTCGCGCTCGCCGACAATTGCGCGCTGATCCTGCCGCTGCATCGCGACCTCGACGGTCTGCGGGAGAGTGCGGCGGGGGCGGGCAAGATCGGCACCACCGGGCGCGGCATCGGCCCGGCGTATGAGGACAAGGTCGGCCGCCGCGCCATCCGCGTCTGCGACCTTGCCGACCTCGCCGCGATCGGCCCGCAGCTCGACCGGCTGTGCGCGCACCATGATGCGCTGCGCGCGGGGTTTGGCCAACCGCCGGTGGATCGCGCCGCGCTGGTGGCGGAGCTGGAGGCGATCGCGCCGTTCGTGCTCGACTTTGCGCAGCCCGTCTGGCGCCGCCTCAACGCGACGCGCAAGGCCGGCAAGCGCATCCTGTTCGAAGGCGCGCAGGGCGTGCTGCTCGACGTCGACCACGGCACTTACCCTTTCGTCACCAGCAGCAACACGGTGAGCGGGACCGCAGCCAGCGGGTCGGGGCTGGGGCCGGGCGCGGTCGGCTTCGTGCTCGGCATCGCCAAGGCCTACACCACCCGCGTCGGCAGCGGCCCCTTTCCGACCGAGCTCGACGACGCGACCGGCCAGCGGCTGGGGGAGCGGGGGCGCGAGTTCGGCACCGTCACCGGGCGCAAGCGGCGCTGCGGCTGGTTCGACGCGGTGCTCGTCCGCCAGGCGTGCGCGGTGAGCGGCGTCACCGGCATCGCGCTCACCAAATTGGACGTGCTCGACGGGTTCGAGACGGTGCGCATCTGCACCGGCTACCGCCTGCGCGGCGAGGCGTTCGACCATTATCCGGCGCGCGCGCAGGACCAGCTCGCGCTCGAGCCGGTCTATGAGGAGATGGCGGGCTGGAGCGAATCGACCGCGGGCGCCCGCAGCTTCGCCGACCTCCCCGCCAACGCGGTCAAATATATCCAGCGCGTGCAGGAGCTGATCGAAACGCCCATCGCACTGGTCTCGACCTCCCCCGAACGCGACGACACAATCCTCATCCGCGATCCGTTTGAGGATTAGAATTGGGGAAGAAGTCGGGATGGCCGGAAACGACCCCCGAATGCGCATTTTCCCATTTCTACAGGCTTGTCTGTGGTGGCGGCCCCACCTCACGGACGGCAGACGCGATCGGGGTGAGACGGATCTTCATGTCCTGTTCGGCGGTCCTATATTCTAATCGCTGTCCGAACTTTGAGGGATGCGCCAGTGAGAAGCTCAAGATAGTGTGCGGCAGTAGCGAGGTCGCAACCTCGTGCACTGCGTAAACGAGGGCTGGATATCGCCCGTTCGCCGTGGTGAATGGTTTGACGAGCGATGGACTTAAGGGCGCAACTCCGAAAGCGTGGTTGAACATCGCAAGAGCGTCGTGGCCTTCAAAAATTATTGCTCGGGGTGATACGCGACGAACGATGCGTGCAAGGGTGGGCGCAGACTCTTCGAGTCCTTGCCACAAGGTCATTCCACCTTGCTGCGCCACAAATTTGCTAGCCCCTTCTGAGCGACGAAACACCATGTTTGTCTTGGGGATGCGCCGTAAAATTTGGTCGTCGATGCCGAGAACTCGCTTGAGCAACGGCTGCATTACGGTTTGGATTCGATATCTCTGATCAACGTATTCATGCTGCCAAGTTGTACAAAACTCGTCAGTGCCGGGTGGAAGATTCCAAGTTTCTGGATTGCCGCCCGGGTTTATACCTAATATCATAAGGGGCGCCGGAGGAATACGACTATAAAAGATGCTGTAGAAACGGCGGTCGCGTAGCCCCGATCGCTGACGGTACTCTTCGTCTAATACTCTCATGAGCTCGATTTTAGGGTCGAGCGTGACGATCTGCATGCTCCACTGCTCACTGTGACACAGTATCCGCAAGACAATAGAACTGAAATGGACCGCGTCAACTTCCAGCTCAGATGGTTTGTCGACGCCTGAAATCACGCCGACCGCCTAGCGCTCTTTAACGCTAGGCCGGAGCCAGCGATGGCTGGCGACGTGCTGCGACGAGCCGGGCGTAGTCGGCGAACAGTGCTTCGAAATGGTCGCGCATGGTGACCACTTGCGGTGGCGGGGGCACGATCGGGGCTTTGATGAAATGGTCGATGGCGATCGCCAGCGCGGGCGCCGATGCCGCGCGATAGGTGACGCCGGCGCCGCCCGCCGCGTGGTCCGCCGCGCCGCCGTCGTCGGGGACGATCACCGGTAGCCCGCTCGCGCGCGCTTCTGCCGCAGCCATGCAGAAGGTCTCGGCCTCACACCCGTGGACGAGCGCGTCGGCGCTGGCGAGGATCGCGGCAAAGCGCGCGCGGTCCTTTTCGGGCGCCATCAGCCGCACGTGCGGGTTGCCGCCGATGGCGTTGATGATGCGGCGTTTGCTCTGCCCGACGCCGAAGATGGCGAGCCCCACCGGCGCGTGTGCGCCCGCCGCGGCGACCGCCTCCACCACCATCGGCCAGCGCTTTTCGGCGGACAGGCGTCCGACGCCGAGCAGCAGCGTCGCCTCCTCCGGCAGGTCGAGCAGCTTCAGCATGTGCCTCCGCAGGGTCGGATCGCGGCGGTCGGGTGAAAAGGTATCCGCTTCCACCCCCATCGGGTGCAGCGCGACGTTGGCGACGCCGCCTTCGATCAGCCGCGCCTCCAGCCGCGCGTTGGCGACGACGACGCGGTCCATCGTCTCCCCCAGTTCGCGCAGGTGCGACCAGAAACGCTCGAACTGCTGGTCGATCGTGCGCCGCGACAACACCGGTTCGAACCAGCGATAGGCGTAGGCGGAGAGCGGGTCGGAGTGCATGATCAGCGCACGCGGTGCCGCGCCCGGCCAGCGCGCGACCATCGACGCCGAGCGCCAGGGCGACGATGCCTCGACCATGTCCGGCGCCTGCGCATCGAGCGCGGCGTGCACCGCCGCCTCGTCACTGAAATACCAGTAGCGCCGGTCGAGCGGGAAGCGCGGGGATGGCAGCGTCACGATCCGCGCGCGCGGCCCGCGCTCGATCACGCTCGACTGGTCGCCGGGCGCGATGATGACGATGTCGTGGCCGAGCTCCGACCCGACCTTGAGCTTTTGGTCGATGTAGGTGCGCACCCCCCCGCCGTGTGGCGTGTAGAAGGCGCAGACATCGACGATCTTCACGCCGGCCTCAGGCGGCGCTGGCGGACTGCGCGGCGTCGGCGGCGTCCTTGCGGTCGCGATCCTCGTCGCTGTCCTTGAGGAGGAATTCGGCGATGCTCGCCAGCACGCCGACGATGATGTGCGCCACCAGCACCAGCCCCGCCATCAGCGCCATCAACTCCGCGATCGGCTGGTCGCGGCCGAGCAGCACCGCGGCGAGCCCGGCGAAGACGATGTCCTTGTTGGGCAGCAGCGGCAGCCGCGACAGCAGCATGCGGATGGTCGCCAGCACCAGCCACCAGCCCATCGGCACGCTCGGCAGGATCAGCGCCCACATCGCCGCCGACAGCGCGAGGTAGAGGATGATGCGGCCGAGGTGGATCGCGGTGATCCACCACAAAGTCTTGCGCGGCAGAGTGAACAGCCGCCCACGCAGCAGCAGGATGACGAGGCTCGTCACCAGCACCAGCGACAGGCTGTAGATGACGGTCTTGGATTCGACGCCGATCTGCGTGCGCGCAATGAACGGCCAGGCGACCGCCAGCAGCGCCAGCGTGAACAGGTTGCCGGTGAGGCCGGAGAGGATGGTGACGTCCTTGATAGCCCCGAACGGCGCCGCGATCATCCGCGTGCGCGCCCTCGCCCAGGCGTAGAACTGCACTTCGCCCAAGTAACCCAACAGCAGTTCGTTGCTGACGAGCTTGCGCAGCAGCGCCGCCATGCCGGTGAAGGGGAGGTTCCAGAGGCGCCGGTAGATGAACCATTCGCTGAGCGGCGGCGCGAAATAATAGAGCGCGAAGAGGAGCCAGAACAGCGGGTTCGCCGGGATCAGCGCGCGCACGTCGCCGAGGTCGAGCTTGCGCAGCTCGAGCACCACCGCGACCAGAATGGCGAGGCTGACCAGCAGCGACAGCCATTTGAACCAGTGCGACGAACCGCCCGCCAGCTGGGGCATCAATTCAGGGGAGGTGCTGCGCGGCGTGTCGGTCATGCCGGATACTCGATGGGCTGGCGTCCGGCGGCGCCGGGGGCGCGGCGACGTTCGCACGCCACTTCCGCCAACAATCGCAGCCATGCGCCGCTCGTTGCTTCCACCGTGAAGCGGGACGCACGCTCGCGCATCGTCGCGACATCGGGGCGGATGTGGCAGGCCCATTCCATGCCGCGCGCAAAGGCTTCGACGTCGCCATTGGGCGCGACCATGCCGCCGCCGCCGACCAGCGCGGGCATGCTGACGCAGCTGTGCGTCGCGACCACCGGCACCCCTGCCGCGAGCGCTTCGACCACCACCACCCCCAGACCTTCGTAGTAGGACGGGAGCAGGAACGCGTCCGCCGCTGCTAGAGCTTCGGCGAGCGCCTGGCTGTGCCCTGGCATCCGCACCTGTTCGCTCAGCCCCAGCCGCTTCACCTGCGCCTCAAGCCGTGCGCGATAAGGCCCTTCGCCGAGGATGACGAGCTGGTCGTCGGGCCGTGCGATGCGCGCGAAGGCGTCGATCATCAGCGCCTGATTCTTTTGCCGCACCAGCCGCCCGATGCTGAGGTAGAGGCGACCCTTGCGCCGCGCGCGCTCTAGCGCCGCAGCATCGCGCGCCGCGCCGAAACGGCGGAAATCGGCGTCGGTGAGCGAGGCGTTCCAGATCATCACCATGCGGTCCGCGGCGGGCGCCATACGCACCCGCGCCTCCGCCAGCGCCGCGTCGGTCATCGCGACGATCCGCGCAAAGGCGCGCGCCTGAACGCGCAGCCACAGGTGAAACGCCTTGCGCGCCACCCACGGGAGGTCGCGGCGCTCCAGGTCGTTGGAGATTTTGAGGACGATCGGCGGGCATGCCGCGCCGAGCAGCAGCCGCAGCATCACCGCGACGATGGTGTAGGTGTTGCCCGCGCAGAAGATCACGTCGGGCCGCCAGCGCCGCACAACCGCCGGCAGCCGCGCGATCATGAACAGCGTCTCGAACGCCGCGGTGGAACGCTGCCCGCGCTGCAGCACCTCGTAATCGAGCGCGGGCGCCTCCACCCCCAGCGCGCCCTCACGCCGCCCGAGCACGACCTTCACATCGAGCCCGCGCCGTTCCCAGTCGGCGGCAAGCCGCAGCGCATCGCGTTCGACCCCGCCGGGCTCGAAACTGTGGAGAAAGGTGAGGACGCGGGTCATGCCGCCAGCCGCTCCGCCGATGCGTCGGCAAGCAGATCGGCGTAGCGGGAGATGGTGCGCCCGCGCGCGCAGGCGGCAAAGGTCGCGTCGATGCTCGCCATCAGCTCGGGGCGCGTGGTGTCGCCGGGGTGCACCGCGATGCGCAGTACGTCGAGCGGGCTCGAAGCGACCCGCGCCGCCGCCGCCACCATGCGCGAGGACAGCCGCCGCGGCGCGCTGCGGCTCGCCCAGGTGATGACCGGACCCTTCGCCAGCACCGCCTCATCGCTCGGGCGCCAGACGCGCATATGGTCCTCGGCGAGCGCGAAACCGCTCTCCCGCAGCGCGGCGCGCGCGCCTTCGCCGTAAAGCCAGGCGGGGGCGATGAAGCCCGCCACCGGACGACCGATCGCGCCCTCGATCAGCTCGCGTCCTTCGCGCATGCGCCGGGCGGCGTCGGCGTGGCTGAGACCGAGGAACTCGCCCTCGCTCGCGGTCATGTGGCGCGCCTTGATCGCCGCCATGCCGCTATGTTCGCTGGTGTCGCGGTGGAGCCAGCCGTGGACGAACATTTCCACCCCCGCATCGGACCATTCGCGCAGGCGCCGCTGGTAGGCGGGCGCGGCGCTGAGCGGCGCCTCACCCCAATGGTCGGGCACCACCAGCATGGCGAAGTTCGGACCGCCGAGCCGCCGTGACAGCAGCTCCACCAGCCGGTCGACGTGGCGTTCAAAGCGCGGTCCGACGTCGTGGATCGAGGCGATCAGTCGCTTGCGAGGGCGCGGGGGAGCGCTGGCAGGATCGGCGCTGGGCGCAGCGGTCATCGCTTGTGCTCGATCCTTCGTCACGACGCGCCCCACCGGCGCGCCCGGCCCCACGCGCGCCGATATCGGCTGCACGCCGCGCTTTGGCAAGGCGGGTAGCAAAGGGCCGGGACGCTGCGGCTCAACCGCGCAGGTGCGCGCCGAGCTTCGCCGCCGCGGCGACGACGCGCTCACCGATGGCCTTGATCTCGGCATCGGTGAAGCTCTTCTCGCCGGGCTGGAGCGTGACCTCCACCGCCAGGCTCACCTCGCCATCGGGCACGCCCGCGCCGGTGAAGCGATCGAAGACGCGCGCGCCGACGATATTCGCCTTGTCCGCGCCCCGGATCGCGCGGACGAGCTCACCCGCCGCCAGCCCCTCGGGCGCGAGGAAGGCGAAGTCGCGCGTCACCGACTGCTGCAACGGCGGGGTGAAGGCCGGTCGCGCCGGTCCCGCCGCACGTTTCGCGGGGATGGCGTCGAGGAAAATCTCCACCGCCACCGCGGCTCCTGACAGGTCATAGGCGGCGAGCAGCGCAGGGTGGAGCGCCCCGAAGCGCGCCAGCATCGCCTTTGGCCCCAGACGCAGCGAGCCCGACTGGCCGGGGTGCCACAGCGCATCGCCCTCCGCATCCGCGGCCATCAGCTGAAGCCGCTCCACCGGCGCCCCCGCCGCGTCGAGCAGCGCCTCGGCAAGCCGCTTGGCCTCGAACGGCGAGACCGGAGCCGCGCGACCCGCCTGCCACCCGCGCGGGGCGGCATCGCCGGTGAGCAGCAGCGTCAACGTCGGACGCTCTCCATCGCTGAGGTAGCGGCGACCGATTTCGAACAGCCGCACGCTCGCCTCCCCGCGCGCGGCATTACGCGACGCGGCGGCGAGCAGCCCGGGGAGGAGCGAGGGGCGCATCGCCTTCAGCTCCTCGCTGATCGGGTTGGCGACGACATGCGCCGCGCCGCCGAAGCGCGCCGCTTCGTCCTCGGCGATGAAGCTCCAGGTGACGACCTCGCCCAGGCCCAGCGCGGCGGCGGTGCGCCGCAGCCGGCGTTCGAGCCGCTGTTCGGCAGTGGCCGTCGCCTTCGTGACGCCACTCGGGCGTCTGAGCGGGGTCGAGGGGATGGCGTCGTAGCCGCGAATGCGCAGCACCTCCTCGACGAGGTCCGCCGGGCCATCCACGTCGCGCCGCCATGTCGGCACGGTGACGCGCCACTGTGCGCCCTGTGCGACGCCGAAGCCGAGGCTGGAGAGGATGCGCGCCTGCTCCTCCTCCGCGACCTCGACACCGCCCAGCTGCGCGGTCAGCGACGGGTCGAACGCCACCTCTCGCGGGGTCAGAGGCGGTTCGCCCATTCGCGCGACGGCACTCGCCTCGCCGCCCGCATAGTGGGTGATGAGAAAGCTGAGGATGGCGGTCGCGTCGTCGAGGAAGGCGGGGTCGACCCCACGCTCGAACCGCGTGCGCGCGTCGCTGGTCAACGCCAGCGCCTGGCCGGTCAGCGCAATGCGTTCCGGGGAGAAGTAGGCGACCTCCAGCAGCACGTCGCGAGTGGCGTCGCTCACCCCCGAATCCTCACCGCCCATGATCCCGGCGATGTCGTGCACGCGCGCGTCGTCGGCGATGACCGTCATGCCCGCCGAGAGCGTATAATTCTTGCCGTTGAGCGCGGTGACGCCCTCACCCTCACGCGCGGCCCGCGCGGTGAGCGTGCCGCTGAGCTTCGCCATGTCGTAGGCGTGGCTCGGCCGGCCGAGGTCGAGCATGACATAGTTGGTGATATCGACGATGAGGTTGATCGAACGCTGCCCGACCGCCTCCAGCCGCCGCTTCATCCAGTCGGGGGTGGGGCGCGAGGCGTCCACCCCGCGGATGGCGCGGCCCCAGAAAGCGGGGCAGCCCGCCGCGTCGTCGATGGCGATGGCGGGTGCGTCGCCCTGCCCTTCGACCACCGGCACCTCGATCGGTACCAGCTCCCCCAACCCCGCCGCGGCGAGGTCGCGCGCGATGCCGCGGACGCCCATGCAGTCCTGTCGGTTGGGGGTGATGCTGACGTCGATCACCGGATCGCCCGCGCCCGCATAGTCGGCGTAAGCCGTCCCCACCGCGCCGTCCGCATCGGCAAGGTCGAGGATGCCGTCATGCTCCTCGCCCAGCCCGAGCTCACGCGCGGAGCACATCATGCCGTTGGAGGTCACGCCGCGAATGGCGGAGACCTTCAATTCCATGCCGTTCGCCGGGACCACCGCACCGGGCAGGCCGAGCACGCCGACCATTCCCGCGCGTGCGTTGGGCGCGCCGCACACCACCTGCAGCGGCTCGGCCCCATCGCCGGTATCGACCGTCAGCACCTGCAACTTGTCCGCCTGCGGGTGGCGCTCCGCGGTCAGCACGCGGGCGATGCGAAAGCCGGAGAGCCTGGCAGCGGGATCCTCGACCCCCTCCACCTCGTGCCCGATGCGGTTGAGCGTGGCGACGACGTCGTCCAGCGCATAATCGCCGCTAAGGTGGCTCTTGAGCCAGTCGAGCGTGAACTTCACGGCCGCAGCCCTCCCGACAGCGTGGGCAGGTCGAGCGCGCCGAAGCCGTAGTGGCGCATCCAGCGCACGTCGCCGTCGAAAAAGGCGCGCAAATCGTCCATCCCATATTTGAGCATCGCCAGCCGATCGACGCCGACGCCAAAGGCAAAGCCCGACCACTCATCCGGATCGACGCCCCCTGCGGCGAGCACCTTGCGATGCACCATGCCGCTGCCGAGCAGCTCCATCCACGCATGGCCCGGCGCGTCGCCGTCGCCCCCGACGATGCGCCGCCCCGCTTCGGCGCGATAGCCGACGTCGACCTCCGCCGACGGTTCGGTGAAGGGGAAATAGCTCGGCCGCAGCCGCAGCACGATGTCGTCGGTCTCAAAGAACGCCTTGAGGAACGTCTCCAGCGTCCATTTGAGGTGGCCCATGGTGATGCCGCGGTCGATCACCAGCCCTTCGATCTGGTGGAACATCGGCGTGTGCGTGGCATCGCTGTCGCTGCGATAAACTCGCCCCGGCGCGATGATGCGGATCGGCGGACGCTGTTCGAGCATGGTGCGGATCTGCACGGGGGAGGTGTGGGTGCGCAGCACGCGGGGCTGGTTGCTGGCCATCTCCGCCGCGCCGTGCGCTTCAGGGCCGCGTGGCGTCCCCTGCGACGCAACGTAAAACGTATCGTGCATCGCCCGCGCGGGATGGGTTTCGGGGATGTTGAGCGCGTCGAAATTATACCATTGCTCTTCGATCTCGGGCCCCGTCGCCACCGCGAAGCCCAGATCGGCGAAAATTTCCGCGAGCTCGTCCATCACCTGGCTGACCGGGTGGATGCTGCCGCGCGGATTGGCGTCGGCGGGGAGGCTGAGGTCGATCCGCTCGCGCGCCAGACGTTCGCTCAGCGCCGCGCTTTCGAGCGCCGCCTTGCGCTCCGCCAGCGCCGCGCTGACCGTTTCGCGCAGCGCGTGGATGCGGGGCCCCTCCGCCTGGCGCTGCTCGGGCGACATCGCGCCCAGCGTCTTGAGCAGAGCCGACACGCTGCCCTGCTTGCCCAGCGCCCCGACGCGCAGCGCCTCGATCGCGGCAAGGTCGCCTGCGCCCGCAATATCGGCGACAAGCTGCTGCTCGAGGGTCACAAGATCGGTCATCGTCACTCACATCGGTTGGCGCGTCCGCGCCCCTAGCGCGGCGGGGCGATCAACCCAAGCCGGTTGCCGCGCTGGAGCTCCGCCAGCGCCCACTCCGCCGCCTCCGCCACCACCGGGTCCTCGTCGGCGACGAGCGGGGTGAGCGCGGGGATCATCGCCGAATCGCCGCTGTTGCCCGCCGCGATGCAGGCGTTGCGCACCATCCGCGCGCGACCGATGCGCTTGATCGGAGAGCCCGCGAACAGCGCGCGAAACCCAGCATCGTCGAGCGCGAGCAGGTCCGCGATGCGCGGCGCCACCAGCTCCGCGCGCGGCAGGAAAGCGCGGTGCGTGCGCGCGGCGTCGGCGAATTTGTTCCACGGGCACACCGCCAGGCAATCGTCGCAGCCATAGACGCGGTTGCCGATCCCGCGCCGCAGATTGTGCGGGATCGGCCCCTTGTGCTCGATGGTGAGGTAGGAGACGCAGCGCCGCGCATCGAGCCGGTAGGGCGCGGGGAACGCGTCGGTCGGGCAGGCGCGCTGGCAGGCATCGCAGGACCCGCACGAACCCTTTGCCGGCGCGCTCTGCCCGAGGTCGAGCGTGGTCATGATCGCCCCCAGAAACAGCCAGCTGCCATGGTCGCGGCTGAGGAGGTTGGTGTGCTTGCCCTGCCAGCCGAGCCCCGCGCCTTCGCCGAGCGGCTTTTCCATCACCGGCGCGGTGTCGACGAACACCTTCACCGCCTCCCCCTCCGGCGCAGCGGCGAGGAGGTCGCGCGCCACCGCCTTGAGCGCGCGCTTGACCACATCGTGATAGTCCGCGCCCTGCGCGTAGACGGAGATGCGCGCGCGGGTCGGATGCGCCGCCAGCGCCAGCGGGTCGCGCCTTGGCGCGTAACTCATGCCGAGCATGATCACGCTGCGCACCTCCGGCCACAGCCCGGCGGGGCAGGCGCGTTCATCGGCGCGGCTTTCCATCCACAGCATCGTGCCGTGGCAACCCTCGGCCAGCCATTGCCGCAGCCGTTCGCCGGCGCGCGGCGCGACATTGGCGGGCGCGACGCCCCATGCGACGAAGCCATGCCGCGCGGCGCTATCGGCGAGCAGAGCTACAAGGTCGGCGGGCGCGGGCATGGCGCATCCCTCTAGCAGCTTTCGACGCAACGCGAGCGCTTGCCCCCGCCCCATCGCCTCGTCACTATCGCGCAACTGGAAATAGGGGAGCGAGGGATGATCGGACTGGCACGCGCGGGCGCTCTGGCGATGGCATTGGCGGCGAGCGCGCCGCTCGCGGCACAGTCGGGCGCGACGCCTCCGCCCGCCAACCCCGCCGCCGCGACGCTGCGCGCGCAGATCGGGCGCGACATGCCCTCGCTGATCGAGCACTATCGGTGGTTCCACGCCAACCCCGAGCTTGCGGGCAACGAAGTGCAGTCGGCGGCGCGCATGGCGCAGGCGGCGCGCGCGGCGGGGTTCGAGGTGACCGAGCGCGTCGGCGGTCACGGCATCGTCGCCATGCTGCGCAACGGCCCCGGCCCCACCGTGCTGCTGCGCGCGGACATGGACGCTCTGCCGGTGACCGAAGCGACCGGCCTCCCCTTTGCGAGCCGGGTCACCGCGGTCGCCGCGGGCGGGCAGCAGACCGGCGTCATGCACGCCTGCGGCCACGACACCCACATGACGAGCTGGATCGCCACGGCGCGCGCGATGGCTGCCAACCGCGCGAACTGGTCGGGGACGCTGATCATGATCGGCCAGCCCGCGGAGGAAATCGTCGCGGGCGCGCGCGCCATGATCGCCGACGGTCTCTTCACCCGCTGGCCCAAGCCCGACTACGCCATCGCCTTTCACGATTCGTCGTTCCTGCCCGCGGGGCAGATCGGCTACACCCCGGGCTTCGCACTCGCCAATGTCGACAGCGTTGACATACTGGTGAAGGGGCTCGGCGGGCATGGGTCGATGCCGCACACGACGCGCGATCCGATCGTGCTGGGGAGCCGCATCGTCACGGGGCTTCAGACCATCGTCAGCCGCGAGGTCGATCCGCAGGACGCCGCGGTCATCACCGTCGGCAGCTTTCACGGCGGCACCAAGCATAACATCATCGGCGAGGAGGCGCGGCTGCAGATCACCGTGCGCAGCTACTCCGATGCCACCCGGCGCCTGCTGCTCGATGGCATCCGCCGCACCGCGCGGGGCGAAGCGATCGCTGCGGGGCTGCCCGACGATCTGCTGCCCGAGGTGACCGTCAGCCGCGAAGGCGCCAACGCGACCTACAATGTTCCCGAATTCACCGAACAGATGGCCGCACTCGCATCGCAGCATTTCGGGGCGGACCGCGTCACGCGCGTGCCGGCGTCGATGGGGGCGGAGGATTTCAGCGAGATCTACCGCGCCGACAACAGCATCAAGACGCTGATCTTCTGGGTCGGTGGCGTGCCGCGCCCGGCGTGGGACGCGGCGCAGGCCGGCACCGCGCGCCTCCCCTCGATCCACTCGCCCAACTGGGCCCCCGATGCCGAGGCCGTCATCGGCACCGCATCCGAAGCGATGAGCCTGATGGCGCTGAGTTTGATGCCAAAGCGCTGACGGCTCTCACGGCGCTTTTGTGCTCCGGCGAAGGCCGGAGCACGGCGCGGTGCGACACCCACCACCTTGCGCGCGCATCGCAGTCCCGGTAACGCGCGCCTTCGCTGCGAGGCGGGACTTCGCAGGGGTATAGCTCAGTTGGTAGAGCATCGGTCTCCAAAACCGAGGGTCGTGGGTTCGAGTCCCCCTGCCCCTGCCAGTCCCGCCGCGCCGCGTGCCGCCGCCTTGCTTGCGTCCGCTGGGACGCTCGCCTAAAGGGCGGCGCTTCGCGACAGTCGCGTGGGCGCACTCTTGCCTCTCACGCCTTGGCCGGTCGCAGGCTCCATCCCATATCGGCATGGACCGCCCGGCGAGGCGTGCGGCAGCATGGGCGTCGCGCGGACCCGCTCGCGAACCGTTGAGGATGCTTTGATCATGGCCAAGACCAGCCCCGGCGAATTCGTCCGTCAGGTGCGTACCGAGATGGACAAGATCGTCTGGCCGACCCCGCGCGAGACGATGGCGACGACCATCATGGTGCTGATCTTTACCGTCATCCTGTCGATCTTCTTCCTCGGCGTCGACGCCGCCTTCGCCGGGATCGTGCGCTGGCTGCTGTCGCTCGCCGGCTGACACGGGAACCGAACACAGCCATGACCCCGCGCTGGTACATCATCCACGCCTATTCGGGCTCCGAGAACAAGGTGCGCGAGGCGATCCTCGGCGAAGCGGAGCGCATGGGCCTCGCCGAGCTGATCGAGCGCATCGAGGTGCCGACCGAAACGGTGACCGAGGTGAAGCGCGGCAAGCGCGTCCAGTCCGAGCGCACGTCGATGGCGGGCTATGTCCTCGCCAAGCTGGTGATGACCGACGATGTCTATCACCTCATCCGCAACACGCCCAAGGTGACCGGCTTCCTGGGTGTCGCCGGCAAGCCGCAGGCGGTGCGCGAGAGCGAGGCGATGCGGATGCTCAACATCCGTGACGAAGCCGCCGCGCGCCCCAAGCAGGAAATCAAGGTCGATTACGAGATCGGCGATCAGGTCAAGCTGCTCGAAGGCCCGTTCGCGAGCTTCAACGGCCTCGTCGAAGGTCTCGATTTCGACAAGGGCCGGGTCAAGGTCGGCGTCTCCATCTTCGGCCGCGCGACTCCCGTGGAGCTCGAATTCGACCAGGTTGAACGGGTTCGGTGAGCGCGGCTACGCCCGCGCGGTCCGCGTAGCGGACACCGAACGCCGGCCGGCGGGTGGCGCAGCCAACCCGTCCGACGTCATGGGATTTATTCCCATGACAGCCCCCCGCCGCCAGCAAAGCGGGACCCCGGATCAAGTCCGGGGTGACGGAAATGGCTACCTGGGATGCGGCGAAGGCCGGAGCGCTAGCGCGCATACAACCCTCTCACCACCACCGTGCTCCTGCGGAAGAGGAGCCCAGGGCAGCACAGCGCAACGCCCAGCCGCCCTAGGCCCCTGCTTTCGCAGGGGCACTTCGGTCGAGGGCCACACGCCGGCGCTCTCCCCGCCTCCGCTCAGGCCTCCGCCGGAGCACAGGTGGCGCGAACCCGCACGCGACCGCCGCGCCTGTCGACCCCTTCCATTTCTCCCCCCACCCCGCTAAGCGTGCGCGTCCCCTTTCGCCCGGCGAATCGGAGGACACCCCGCGCGGGAGGTGGCTTCGCGCCGCCGTTAGCACCGCTCAGCATGAGGGCGCGTCTGCGTCCGACAGTGTGAAAGGAGGCCATCGTGGCCAAGAAGATTACCGGCTATATCAAGCTGCAGGTGCCTGCGGGCGCTGCCAACCCGTCGCCGCCGATCGGTCCGGCGCTGGGTCAGCGCGGCGTCAACATCATGGAATTCTGCAAGGCGTTCAACGCGGCGACCGGAGACCTTGAAAAGGGCATGCCGATCCCGACGATCATTACCGTCTTTGCCGATCGCAGCTTCGCGTTCGAGACCAAGACGCCGCCCGCGACCTTCCTCATCAAGAAGGCGGCGAACCTGAAGTCGGGTTCGAAGACCCCCGGCAAGGCCAGTGCGGGTCAGATCGCGCGGTCGAAGCTGACCGAGATTGCCGAGATGAAGATGAAGGACTTGAACGCCCACGATCTCGATCAGGCGACCAAGATCATCGAAGGCAGCGCCCGTTCGATGGGCCTCGAAGTGGTGGAGGGCTGATTCGATGGCAAAGCTCAGCAAGAAGGCGAAGAACCTCGCCGCGAACTTCGACCGCGACAAGCTCTACGGCGTTGACGAGGCGATCGAGGCGCTGAAGGGCGCGGCGTCGACCAAGTTCGCCGAGACGATCGAGGTCGCGATGAACCTCGGCGTTGACCCGCGGCACGCCGACCAGATGGTGCGCGGCGTCGTCACCCTCCCCGCCGGCACGGGTAAGGACGTGAAGGTCGCGGTGTTCGCGCGCGGCGCCAATGCCGAAGCCGCCACTGCGGCGGGCGCCGACAAGGTGGGCGCCGAGGACCTGATGGAGGATATGCTCGCGGGCAACCTCGATTACGGCCGCGTTATCGCCACGCCCGACATGATGGGCATCGTCGGTCGCCTGGGTAAGACGCTCGGTCCCAAGGGGCTGATGCCGAACCCCAAGCTCGGTACGGTGACCCCGAACGTCGCCGAAGCGGTCAAAGCCGCGAAGGGCGGGCAGATCGAATTCCGCGTCGAAAAGGCAGGGATCATCCACGCCGGGCTCGGCAAGGCGAACTTCGAGACCGCCGACCTGCGCCGCAACTTCGACGCCTTCGTCGACGCCATCGTCAAGGCCAAGCCGTCGGGCGCCAAGGGCAAGTACCTCAAGAAGGTCAGCCTTTCCTCGACCATGGGTCCGGGCATCCAGCTCGACCTTGCCGAGGTGAACGGCGCGGTCTGATCCGACCGCCTGCAACGAACAGGGGCCGGGGCGCAGCGATGCGCTCCGGCCCTTTTCGTATCAAATCCCGGCGAGTGCCCGCAGCGCCGCCACATGCCCCTCGAACGCGCGGCGACCGGCGCCGGTGCGCTCGACCCAGGTGCGCTGCCGTCCGTCGAGCGGCGCTTTCTTGAGGCGGACATAGCCCGGCTCGGCCAGCGCGGAGAGGTGCTTCGACAGCACCGAATCGCTCACCCCGACGATGTCGCGCAGCGCGTCGAAGGCGATCTCCGTTACGCCGCCGAGCACGCCCATGATCTGGAGCCGCGCGGGCGGGTGGATGACCGGATCGAACCCGCTCACGAAGCCGCGCCCCGACGTAGATCGCCGATGTAAATGCGGTACCACAGAATGCTCGTCAGCGTCCCGATGACCGCCGCGACGCCGCCGATGGCGAGCGGCACCCACACAACGCCACTCGCGCCATAGCGCACCGCGGGAACGAGGAGTCCGATCATCATGGCGAGCATCGCCAGGGTGATGATGCGCGTTCGGCCGGGGCGGAAACCGTTGATGAAAACGCCGGTGCGTCGACGGTCCCATTTCTGCAGGAGCAACGCTCTCATGATCACGGAAACGCTGCCGACCGTGCTCGCACCATGACCGAGCGCCTGGGCGGCCGGGACGAGCCCCATCAGCAAGCCAAACGCGAGGTGGCGCGCCAGCGGCACCTCCGTCTGGACGTCGGCCAAGCGTGAACGCGAACCGTCGAGGTCGCGCAGCGCCGCTTCAGCGTCAGCAGGTTGCATGTCCTTCCCTCCTCTTTCCAATCCGGAAAGTGATAACTCCACTTTCCACTATGGCAAGAGAAAACTTTCCAACTCAGAAAGTTGATCGCTATAGCTCATGCTGCGCTGCAATATTTTTTGCGATGCGGGCGGAACGCCGCTGCCCGCTCCGAGTTGACTGGATACCCGGCTTTCCCTCCGAAGCCGGTCTCGGACAGGATTGGCGATGCGGCACGAACCGGCGACGGCTTTCGGAATCTCGACGCGCGAGCAAAGCGCGGTTTCGCGGGCGATTGGCCATGTCGCCGTAATCGGGAACGCTATGCCGCGCCGGTGCGGATTGGCGACCTATACCAGCCACAGCATCGACGCGCTGAAGCTCGCGCGGCCGGAGCTTGCCGTCGATCATTATGCGATGGACGACGGCCAGCCGGGGCTCGACTACGCGCCCGACCTCCACCTCATCCCGCAGCACGACATCGCCGCCTATCGTCGCGCGGCGGCGGAGATCAACGCGAGCGACGCCGAATTGCTGTGGGTGCAGCACGAGTTCGGCATTTTCGGCGGCGCGGCTGGGGAGCATCTGCTGACGTTGCTCGATGCCGTGCGCGTGCCGGTGGTGGCGACGCTCCACACCGTGCTGCGCCACCCGAACCCCGATGAGGACCGTGTGCTGCGTGCGCTGATCGCCCGCGCGGCGCGGCTGATCGTCATGGCGGAGCATGGACGCGACATCCTCCTCGACGTCTATGGCGTCCCCGCCGGCCGCGTCGAGGTCATCCCGCACGGCGTTCCCGAACGACCTTATGTCAGCCCCGAAGCGGGCCGCGACGCGCTCGGCCTGCCGCAAGTGCCGACGCTGATGACCTTTGGCCTCCTCGCGCCGAGCAAGGGCATCGAGACGATGATCGAAGCGATGCCTGCGCTGGTCGAGCGTCATCCGGGGCTGCGCTATCATGTGCTCGGCGCGACCCATCCCGCGGTCAAACGCGATTGCGGCGAGGCCTATCGCGAAGGGCTCGTCGCGCGGGCGGCGGAGCTGGGCGTTGCGGACGCGCTGGTGCTCCACGACCGCTTCTTCGCCGATAACGAACTGCTCGACTGGCTGCAGGCGGCGGACGTCTACGTCACGCCCTATGGCAATCCGCAGCAAGTAACCTCGGGCGCGTTGTCCTACGCGGTGGCGATGGGGCGGGCGGTGGTTTCGACGCCCTATGTCCACGCCAACGAGATCCTTGCCGACGATCATGGCGTGATCGTCCCCTTCCACGATGCGAGCGCGATGGGCGCCGCGATCGACGCGCTGTTGAGCGACCCTGCCGCCCGCGCCGCGCTCGCCGCAAAGGCATGGGCCCGCGGCCAGACGATGCGCTGGGTCGAGAACGGCAGCCGCGTGCTCGAAATCTTCGATGCCGAAGCGCGCCGACCGGTTCGCCTGCCCCGGCGAGGGCTTGCCACCCCAGCGCCCCTGCCCCCCGTCGACCTGCGCGCGGTGGAGCGGATGACCGACGAAGTCGGCATGCTCCAGCACGGCATCATGCGCGTGCCCGACCGCAACCACGGCTACTGCATCGACGACAATGCCCGCGCGCTGATGCTTGTGGTGCAGCTGCCCGCGACCGAACGGACGGTGGCGCTGGCGAGCACCTATGCCGCGTTCGTGCAGCATGGCTGGAATGCGGATGCGCGGCGGTTCCGCAACTTCATGGGCTATGACCGCCAGTGGCTCGAGACGACCGGATCGCCCGACAGCAACGGCCGTACACTGTGGGCTCTAGGCGTCACTGCTCGATCTGGGCCGACCGAGCCGCTGCGGCGCTGGGCGCAGACCATGTTCGAAATCGCGCTGCCGATGGTCGCGGAGTTCACCTCCCCGCGCGCCGTAGCGCTGGCGATGCTTGGAGCAGATGCGCTGCTCGATGCGCGCCCGGGCCACGGTCATGCGATGGATCTGCTGCGCAACGGCGCCGGCTATCTGCGCCAGCGGCTACACGATGCGCGGCGTGAGGGGTGGGACTGGTTCGAAACGGTGCTCTCCTACGATAATGCGCGCCTGCCCGAGGCGCTGATAAGAGCGGGCCTGCGCCTCGATGACGCGGGTGCCGTGGAGGCGGGGCTCACCACGCTGCGGTGGCTGGACCGGCAGCAGACGGCGCCGTGCGGGTCATTCCGCGCGGTGGGCACCGAAAGCTTCGGGCGCGAGCTCCAGCGTCCGCGCGCCTATGATCAGCAGCCGCTGGAGGCGTGGGCGACGGTCGATGCCGCGCACGTCGCCGCGCTCGCAGAGCCAGGGGCAGGCTGGGATGCCGTCGCGGACCGCGCCTACGGCTGGTTTTTCGGTGCCAACGAGGCGGGCCATCCGCTCGCCAGCCGCGAGGACGGGGGCTGTTTCGATGGCCTAAACCCTGAGGGGCTGAACCTCAATCAGGGTGCGGAGTCGATCCTCGCGCTCCAGTTCGCGACGCTTGCTCAGCGGCGAGCGGCGAGCGCCCTGACCGACAAACCCTCGCAGGCACCGGCCGCCCTGGCTTGACCCCTCACAGCGTCACCTAGCGCGGCGCTGGCGAGCCTTGCGCCGCCGCGTCTGCGCAGGCAGTGCGCTGTGGCGCGACGGCGCCCTCCCCGGGGGGAGCGTCTAAGCGCGGCGATGAGTGCAATCGAGCCCGACCGATCGGGCCGGGCATATGGGGGGCGCGGTCATTCAGATTCACATGCTCGAACAGCGGCTTGTCGCTGATCCGGGGCGAGTGGTGGTGCGGCCGTTCCACCTCGCGTGGAAGGCGACCGACGGCACTCGCTCCCGCAGCCAGCGGCTGGTCGACGCCGTGGTCGAACTCTCCGAGGCCGAGGTCGCCGAGGAGCTGGCCGAGGTGCTGGTCGATTTCGAGGCGCGCCACTGGCAGACGCGGCGCGTGTTCGAAACGCGCTTCGACCAGGTCGCGCGCGAGATCGACCTCGACCCGGCCGCCTTCAGCGAACCACGCCGCCAGCTCGTCGGCGCCTATTTCTGCCACGAATACAGCTACGCCGCCGCGGCGATCATGAACCCGTCGGTCACCGAACATTACGACCAGACCGGCATGCCCGCAGGCTGCACGCGCATCATCCTCTCATTGCGCACGGTGGGTGAAGGCCACATCAGCTCGATCGCTTTTCGCGAGGGGATCGTCAGCGAGGAGGGGTGGATGATGCTCGCCCCGCAGCCCCCCTTCGCCACCGCCGCCACCCGCATCGCCGATCCCGAAGGCGCGGCGCCGGGGACCGTCGCGGCGGAGCGTCATGCCGATTCCACCCTCTCCGGCACCGTCATCTTTCCGATGACCGCGGCGCAGGCGAACGGGCTCGAGGATTTGCGGCTGACCAAGTGCCAGCACACCGATGAAGGCTGCGAATGGATCGGCACCTACACTGCCTATTCGGGCAGCAAGATCCATTCGGAGCTGCTGCGCACACAGGATTTCCGCACCTTTCAGTTCCAGCCGATGCAGGGCGACGCAGCGGTCAACAAGGGAATGGCGCTGTTCCCTCGGCAGGTCGACGGCCGCTACCGCATGATCGGGCGGCAGGACGGGCAGAACCTCTACCTGCTCGACAGCGACGATGTCGGCACCTGGAACGGGGGCAAGCTGCTGCTCGAGCCCGAATTCCCGTGGGAGCTGGTGCAAATCGGCAATTGCGGTGCGCCGATCGAGCTCGACGAGGGCTGGCTGTTGCTGACCCACGGCGTCGGCGCGATGCGCAAATATGCCATCGGCGCGGTGCTGCTCGACAAGGACGATCCGTCCAAGGTGCTGGGTCGCTCGCCCGAGCCGCTGCTCAGCGCCAAGGCGTTTGACCGCGAAGGTTACGTTCCCAACGTCGTCTACACCTGCGGCGCAATGTGCGTCGGCCGCCGCATCTTCCTCCCCCACGGCCTCGCCGACAGCTCGGTGGCGTTTGCCTTTGTCGACATCCCCGACCTGCTCGCGGAGCTGCGCTGAGGGGTCGGCGGTCCCTGAAGCGCTCCGCAACCGCAGTGCTCCTGCGAAAGCAGGAGCTCAGGGCGACATAGCGCGGCGCCAGACCGCCCTAGGCTCCTGCTTTCGCAGGAGCACGTTGGTGGAACCCCCCACGCCACCGCTCTGGCCGGGGCACGCGGGTAGCGATTACCGCGCACGGATGAACGCGCGGATGTCGCGGGTCAGCTTGGCGCGGTCCTCGTCTCGGATGTACATCATGTGGCCCGAATCATAGTAATGGAACGCGATCCGGCCGCGCGGGAAACCCGAGCGGGTGAGCGAATACTCCGCCGCATAAAATGGCGTGGCGAAGTCGTACCAGCCCTGACCGACGAAGATCCGGAGCCCGCTATTCTCTCGCAGCGCGCGTGAGACATAGGGCGCGACGTTGAGGTAGGCGTCGCCGTCGCGGCCCTGGCCCAGCCGCCAATCCCAGTCGCGCACCCCGCCAATGGTCGAATATTCGCGGTTCGGGCGGTAGTTGAGCCGGGTCCGCACCCAGTCGTTGAGCGCCGCGGTGTAACCCGCGTCGATGCCGTAGAAGCTCGGGTCGTTGTCCGGCTCCTCCCCCGCCGCATCACGATCACGACCGGTGTATCGCGAGTCGAGCCGGCCGACCGATAGCCCGCGATCGCGCAGCAGCTCGCGGTAGAAGCGCGATGGCGTGACGCGCAGGTCGGCGCGTTCGAGATATTCTTCGCTGAGCCCCGTATAGCGCGCGAGATCGCGGCGGATCTCCGCTCGCCGCGCCGGGTCGAGCGCGTTGCCCTGCATCAGCGCGGCGAGATACGGTCCCGTCGACCAGCGGCGCGCATCTTCGACAAAGGCGGCGGTGCCGCGCGGGTCGCTCGCCTTGCCGTGGTAGAGCGCAGTCGCCGCCATCGACGGTATGTTGAGCGCATAGCCGATCTCGTTTCCGCTCGCGTCGGCGCCCGCGCCAAAGTCGAGCACGGTAGAGATCAGCAGGACGCCGTTGACCGCGACGTCGTTATATTGCCCCTCGAGCTGGTTGAGCACCGCCGCCGCACGGGTGGTGCCGTAGCTTTCGCCGCCGATGTATTTGGGCGCGTTCCAGCGATCGTTCTCCCCCAGCCACTGGCGGATGAACTGCGCCATCGACCGCGCGTCCTGCGTCACGCCCCAATAATCCTTGGGATCGGTGCCCGGCAGCGCATAGGAAAAGCCGGTGCCGACCGGATCGATGAAGACGATGTCGGTAACGTCGAGCAGGCTGTCGGGGTTGGCGACGATCGGATAGGGCGGGGCGCCATCGTCGCGCGCGTCGGAGGGGATCGCGACCCGCGTCGGCCCGAACGCGCCCATGTGCAGCCACAGCGATCCCGACCCCGGTCCCCCGTTCCAGAGGAAGGTCACCGGCCGATTGGGATCGCGCGGGCCGTTCTTGATATACGCGACCGAAAAGATCGACGCCTTGGCCTTGCCGTCGGTGCCGCGCAGAAATGTCTCGCTGGCGGTCGCGGTGAAGTCGACACGCGTGCCGCCGAACACGCCGCTGTGCCGCGTAACGCTGCGCATCGGCACCGGCTCGGGCGCGTTGGCGGCGGGTGCGGCTGTCGGAGCAGGAGCCGCCGCGGCCTGAGCCGGCGGCGTGCTCGACGGCGCGGGCGTTGGCGCCG